>CALVRM010000033.1 GCA_944358695.1 uncultured Bacilli bacterium
CTTCTGGGACTGTAACAACAAAAGGGCTTGCGACAACAAAGAGTTCAACGAATGGGAAGACATCGGTTGTTCATAGTACCGATACAAGTAGTGTAACGTATTATGGATATGTTGCTAATGCAGCAGGAAGTAATAGTTGTAGTACGACTTTTAAACGTGATGCTACTAAACCGGTATTTAATTATGAACTTAGAAAAATTTATTATGGTACTGATGTAGGACCGGCTTATAATGATCAGTGGTCACAGAATGAAATTGCTCGAAAATTTAATCCAACGGATAATTTAAGTGGAATTGCGAAAACTGAATGGGCTAATTCTTGCAATGGACCATGGAATACCGAAACATACGTTGGTGACAATGTTTTTCTAATGGGACAAGGAGTAAATGATGCATGTTTTAGAACGATTGATAATGCTGGAAATATTAGTTCAAATGTACATATTATAATGCGTGTCGATTGGGAAGCCCCTAGAGGTATATGTGAATTTACTAATAACAGTGATGGTAAGTTTGGTGCTTGTAAATATGAAGATGATATCTCTGGAGTTAGTTGGTTTAATACAGGCGGAACATATTATTACAGGTGGTTTGGATCTTCATGTGGATATAATGGTCCGCATCCTACCGATGTTCATGATACATGGAATTATGGGTATAATCTTATATTTTGGTGTAATTCTCCATCGAGCGTATCATATACATGTAAAGATGCCGGAGACAATGCTGGAAATTATAATGGTGGTTTTGAATGTGGCTATTATGATTGGTGATTAATGAGTGGAGGGAAGTTATGAGAGCTAGCAAGAAAAAGATATGTTTTATTGTAATTGTCATTGCCATTTTATTAATTACATTGTTATTCATATGTATTCATAAAGATAAACCATTATCATTACGAGAGGAAGCATATAATAATATTAAAAATTTTACTTCCTTGGTTATTGAAAAGGGAAGTAAAAAGGAATTGCAAAACGCATCTAACATCAAGGATATTGAACAATTTAATATTATAACTGGAAAAGATTCATACTTGCGTATGACGCCGAAGGAAAAGGTAATTAAAACTAATGGCTTGGAAGACTATGTTCAAAAAAATAAAGAATATGCAGATAATTTAGAAAAGAAGATTAAGGAAAACTTTGATTATAGTATGCAAATTTCTATTAATAATAAAGACAAGGTAGTTTATACGATAGAATTTATATCTTATTATTATTCTGTATATTTCTTTGATTTACAGCAAATACAAACAGAGCTATTAAAGAAATCTTCTATGGTTAGTAATGAAGTTAACGAATATAAGGCTAAAATTAAAGCAATGGAAATTTTGAATTTTAAATTAGATAATTATGAAAATAAAGATAATAAAGAGGCTTTTGCTTTTAATTACAGTGGATTTGAAAGTGAAGAAACGCAGAATTCATTTTATTCATATTTATTAACTTTAGGAGGATATGTTAATGGTAACGAGAAAATAGAGACTTTAATGAAAAAGCAAAGTGAAAGAGTTACTTCGTATATAAATGAAGCAATAGCTAAAGGCGTGGTCGACCCAGGGAATGTTTTAGCGTTATGAACTGAAATGGGAGAATTAAATATGAAAAAAAGAATTATTATTGCGATAATATTAATAATTTTAGTATCAGGTATTATCATAGCAGTGTGGGCATATAAAAACAATGATTTAAAAACTAAAGCGATAAAAGATGTGGAGCAGCTTACTGATCTTGTAATTAATGGAGGAACGGCTTCACAATTATCAGATGTATTAGGGTTTAAGGAAATTCAACCGATCAATATTATTTCAGGAGAAGATTCTTATTTAAGGGCTTTTCCTGATGATAGTGTTGTAGCCCAAAATAATTTAACAGAATATGTGAAAGCTAATAAAAAATTTACTTCAAATGTTGAAAAGCAAGTAAAAGATAATTTTGAATATAATTTAGTAACAAAATCGAATGCAAAAGAAGAAGTAGTCATGGCGGCTACGTATATTAAATATAATTTCTCAGTATATATAATGGATTTAGATGCTTTACAAACAAAAATTTTAGCAAAAGCTGGAGTTTCTGATGATATTAATAAATATAAAGCTAAAGTAGTTGCGATGAAAATATTAGATAGCAAGTTAAGTGTTTATAAATCAACTAAACAATTAACAACTACGATTACATATAAAAGTCAATTAGATGATGAAATGAAAAATTCACTTAATTCTTATTTCTTGAAATTAGGTGGTTTTTCTGGGTTTGATGAAAACATAGATGAGTTACAAAAAAGTCGAAATGAACGAATTAACAACTATTTAGATGAGGCTATTACAACTGGGGTTGTTGATAATAGTAATATTTTAAGTATTTAAAGGTCATGATCATTATGATAAAAACTTCATTTCTGGTTGGGAATGAGGTTTTTATATGAAAAAATTAATCGATAAAGATATGAAAAACATATAATATAAGCCTTATATTGGATACAATTATGTTCATAGACTTTGTTTAATATTTGTGTTTTATTTTCAATTGTTAATATTTTTTTAGTTATTTAGTTTTAGTGTAGTATCAAATAGCTGAAATTAATAATATAAATGACTCGTATTTTTTACCGTATTTGCCCTCTTTTTCTTGCCATGTAATTGTAAATGGTGTAAAATGGTGATAGATAATAAAGGTGATAATATGGGTTTATTTGATAAATTTAAAAATATTTTTAAAAAAGAGGAAAAGGAAGAAGTTGAGCTATATAATAAAGGTTTAGAAAAAACAAGAAACAATTTTTTAACTTCATTAATAAATTTAAATAATAAACATGCTAAAGTTGATGACGAATATTTTGAAGAACTAGAAGAAATTTTAATTATGGCTGATATTGGAGTTAATACAGTCATGGATATTATTGATCGTTTGAAAATAAGAGTAAAAAAAGAACATATTGCTGATACTTCAGAATTAAAAGAGATCATTGTTGATGAGATGTTTGTAATATATGTTAATAATGATATTATAGTTAATAAAATCAATTATAGCGAAGAAGGCCCTACTGTTATTTTATTTGTCGGTGTTAATGGTGCTGGAAAAACGACGACGATTGGCAAAATTGCTTATAAATTAAAAAATGAGGGTAAAAAAGTTTTAATGGTTGCCGGTGATACTTTTAGAGCTGGAGCTACTGAACAATTGGATGAGTGGGCTCAAAATATTGGAGTAGAAATTGTTTGTAAGGAAAATGCTGATCCGGTTAGTGTGATGTATGATGGCGTGTCAAAGGCAATTAATGAAGATTTTGATGTTGTATTGATTGATACCGCGGGTAGACTACAAAATAAAGTAAATTTAATGAAAGAATTAGAAAAGGTTAATAAAGTTATTGGTAAATTAATCCCCAAAGCACCACACGAAACCTTATTGGTAGTTGATGCCACCACTGGGCAAAATGGTATTAGTCAAGCGAAAAGTTTTAAAGAAATAACTGATATTACTGGAATAGTGTTAACGAAATTAGATGGTACAGCCAAGGGGGGGATTGTTTTGGCAATTAAGGAAAACACTGGGATCCCAGTAAAATTTGTCGGTCTTGGTGAACGCAAAGAAGATTTAAGAACTTTTGATATTGAGAAGTATATTTATGGCTTATTCAAGGGAATGGAGGAATAGTATGAAAAGTAGTAATGAAAGAATAAGTACAGGCTTAATGATTCAATTTTGCTTGCTTATTGTTTTAATTATTTTAGTAATTTCTTCTTTTATTTGGAAATGGTTATTACCAATTGCTGATATTATCGCTGGTCTTATGTTTTTTATAATAGCTTATAATAAACGCGATTTTTATAAAAAGAAATATATTATTTTGTTTTTAATAACATTTGGACTTTTCTTTATAGGGCTTGGTGTCTTTAACTTTATAAATGGATGATCGTATTTATTTAATAAATCTTTATGATTATTATGGTGATCTGCTTACTTTAAAACAGCAGGAGTATTTTGAAACCTATTACTTTGATAACTTAACTTTATCAGAAATTAGTGAGAATAATAGTATAAGTCGCAATGCAGTTCATAAGCAATTAAGAGAGGTAGTTACTAAGCTAACAATGTATGAAGAAAAATTACAGTTATACGAAAAGTCTTTAAAAATCAAAAGAATAATTGAAAATTTAGATCAAGAAATAAAAGAAAAAATAGAAGAATTAATATAGGAGGCAAAAAATGTTTGGTAAAATAGTTTATATTAGTGACAATGAAGCTCATGTGCAGAGAATGCCGGATGGGGCTATAACTACTAACATAATGAATATGCATGTTATTTTTGAGGATGAAAAGAAAAAAATATTAGGGGAAGTTGAAGATATTAGTGATAATATAATTAAAATAAGGTTTTTAGGTGAGATAGTTAATAATCGTTTCGTTGGTGGAGTTATTCGTAAGCCGACGTTTAATGCAGCATTGCGTTTAATTAATCGTGATGAAGTTGCTTTATTAGTTGGTGAGGATAATAATTCATCGTTTACTCTAGGGGTAAGTCCATTATATGATGATTATCCAATTAGAGTTGATATCAATGATTTATTTAGTAGCCATATGGCCATCTTTGGTAATAGTGGTAGTGGTAAATCGTGTGGGGTTGCGCGTATTTTGCAAAACGTATTTTCCAATCCGAAATTATTACCATTTAAGTCAAATTTCTTTATATTCGATGCTTATGGCGAGTATCATAATGCTTTAAGAGATATTAGTCGTATTAATCCTAATTTAAATTTTAAATTTTATACAACTAATGTTAATCAAGTGGATGGCCAGGTTTTAAATTTACCAGTGTGGTTATTAGATATTGATGATATGGCTTTATTATTAAGAGCCGAAAAACATTCACAATTAACAATTATCGAGCGTATGCTTAAGCTAGCTAATATTTTTGCTTTAGAGGATGATACTGCAATTCGTTATAAGAATCATCTGATTGCTAAAGCTATTATGAGTATTTTATATACTAATCAAACAGCAAGTAGCAAAAGAAATGACGTTTTTCAAATTTTAGCTACTTGTTCAACAGAACAGTTTAATTTAGAAGCGCCAGTTCAAGGTATTGGTTATACGCGTAAGTTTAGGGAATGTTTTACGATTGATACCGCTGGACAATTTCCGGAAAGTATTTTGATGACGGAATATGTAACTAATCATATTGATGAATCACTTGATAAATATGAACCGACCGAGATGAAATATTATACTTTAGAAGACTTAGAAAAAGCATTGGATTTTACTTTAATTAGTGAAGGATTATTACATAATGATGAAACTTATAGTGATGCTATTACTTTGAAAGTGCGTCTTCATTCTTTAACTATTTCTGAAAATTCAAGATATTTGCGTTATCCTAGCTTTATCACGATGGAAAACTATATCGCAACTTTAGTGTCAGTTAATGGAAAAAAAGCGCAAATTGTCAATTTTAATTTGGAAGATGTTGACGATTGGTTTGCTAAAGTAGTGGTTAAGATTTATTCGAAGATGTTATTTAATTTTACTAAGCGTTTGAAACAACGAGCATCAATTCCATTTCATATATTTGTTGAAGAAGCACATAGATATGTTCAAAAAGATGGCGATGTTGAATTAATTGGTTATAATATTTTTGAACGTATAGCTAAAGAAGGTAGAAAGTATGGACTTATTTTAAATCTAATTTCACAAAGACCAGTGGAAATTTCTGAAACCGTTATATCTCAATGTGCCAATTTCTTGATTTTTAAATTAAATCATCCCAGGGATGTTGAATATATTACGAAAATGTTACCAAATATTAGTGCAGAAATTGTGGAGAAACAAAAGTCTTTACAGCCGGGGACTTGTATGGCTTTTGGGCAAGCATTTAAAGTGCCAATGATTGTTAGAATGCAAATGCCAGATCCAGCACCATCAAGTAGTAGTTGTGATGTTGTGGAAAGATGGAAAGTTTAAGGGAGCTAATGAATAAGAAATTAATAGTATTTATTTTATTAGTAGTGGTTATTGCAGGGTTTTCATGGTTTGTTTGGGGTTCAAAGGAGCAAACTGTGGAAGAGAAAAAAATCGAGACCATTACAAAAGATATACTAGAAGATCAAGTAATTGATGACAAAGTGGTAATTACAAATATTAATTTGAATTTAAAAAAAGAAAAGTCAACATTTAGTGCTAAAGTGCGAAACTTGACTAGTGATATTTTAGAATATAAAAGGCTTAAAATCATTGTTAAAAGTGGAGAGCAAACTATTGCGGTTTTATTAGGATATTTTGGGGAAGTAATTAATCCTGAGCAAACAGTAACAGTAACTGCGGAGACTAATATTGACTTGTCAAAGGCTTCTTCTTTAGAATTTTCTTTATCGAATTAATTTTGTATTTATAATTATAGTATAGGAAGGTGTGTGAGTGATGTTTTGTAGTAAATGTGGGGCCGAAAATACTCGTGATGCAAAATTTTGTGTTCATTGCGGTTCGCCGATAGGGGCGGAGGACTTAGCTAGTAATTCAAATCAAATGAATTATCAAGCTTCAGAATCTTCAGCGATGATTAATTCGCATGTAACTGAGATGGCGGTTAATTCTGGAGGAATTAGAAAGGCTTTGAAAGCTGATGCTAAAATGCGCCCTAAAACACCGCTTGTATTAGCGACTTTAGTTTATTTTATAATCTGTGGGGTTATTGGGGCGTTTATAGTAGCGATAAGTGGTGTAAATTATTTTGATTATGCGGATGAAACCACAATGCCTATTTGGGCTGAATTGCTAGAAGGTTTTTTAACACTTATAGTTGGGGCTATATTTGCTTATGGAATTTTATCAGTATCTTTTGATGCAGTAAGAGGTAAGAAGATTAGTTTTGGTGATGTATTTACTAGACCGTTTAGGGATATTAAGAAACTTGGCTATTATTTATTATTAACGCTAGCTGTTTACATTATTGGATTTGTAGTTGGTATTCTAGTAGCAGCACTTCCAGTTGTTGGTATTTTATTATCAATTGGATTT
Source organism: uncultured Bacilli bacterium (assembly GCA_944358695.1). GTDB lineage: Bacteria > Bacillota_I > Bacilli_A > RF39 > UBA660 > Coprosoma. The sequence goes on from CALVRM010000033.1 coordinate 7,014, forward strand.
TTTGTGGCAGCTATTTATTATGGTCCAGTCTTTGATGTGTTTTTGTGTATTTTGACTGACGAAAATGTACCAGAGGAATCATTTGTATTAGCGTTTAAAAGGGCATTAAATGTTATTAAAGGCCATAGAGTTGAATATTATGGCACTAATTTAAGCTTTTTTGGTTGGTGGTTACTTTCTATTTTAACTTTAGGTATTCTATTTATTTGGATTATTCCTTATATGAGAATGACTGTTGTTAATATGTACCGAAGATGGAATGGCGAGGTTAATGTTAATGCTAATCAAACTGGCTTAAGTAATGGGGCGGTTATTGGGCTTTCAGTAGGGGGCTGTGGTGGTTGCCTTATTGTATTTATGATTTTCTTTATTGGAATTGTGGCGACTGTTTTAGTGGCCTTAGGCTATAATTTTGAAGCGATAAGTGACTATGCAAATGATTCAGTAACAACTATTGAAAAAACGCCTAAAGTTTCCAATAATTTGGAAACGACCATTGGATCTAATAGTGGTTCGATAACTTTTATAGTTCCTAATGGTTTTAATAGCCCATATAAAGGAAATAATAATTATTATAGCAGTTTTCATACTAGTGATAGTCTTGACACAATTAGATATTTTTATATTAGTATGGCTGTTGATAGCGCTTATAGTGACGAAGTGGAAAGAAATGCAAAATATCGTAATGACAACTATCAATATAATGATAACGAATTTACAACGACAATAAATAATCAATCTATTAAAGTTCATACAGCTAAGGTGACGACAACTTATGATACTTTTTATACCGAGCTTTTTACGGCTTATCCTATTAACAGTAATAATTCAGTGAAAATTACAATCAAGGTCTATAATAAAAATATAACTGCTGATAATTTTAAAGATTATGTAATTATAAAATAAAATCGGAAATTAATCCGATTTTTTTATTCAACAGTCACAGATTTAGCTAAATTTCTTGGTTTATCGATGTCGCATCCTCTTAATTTCGCACATTCATAACCGATTAATTGAATTGGAATACTAGCAATAATTGGATTAGTAAAATCATTGCTATTTGGAATAATGATTTTGTTGTCAGCCCATTCAAAATCTTCATCTAATTTATCAGTAGTTATTAAAGTAATAAAGGCTCCTCTAGCTTTAACTTCTTTAATGTTGTTAATTGTTTTTTCGGCAATATTTTTATCAGTAACAACAGCAATAACGTTTGTGCCTTTATCAATCAAAGAAATTGTGCCATGTTTTAATTCACCAGCAGGATAGGCTATACTTGTAATATAAGCTATTTCTTTTAGTTTTAAGGCTCCTTCTAAACTAATAGCGTAATCAACTCCGCGGCCGATGTAAAAGCAATTATCTTTGCGGTAAATTGTTTTAGCAATTCCTTTATAATCTTCGTTAATAAGGGTTTCTAAAATAAACGGCACATCTTCAAAAGAGGCAATAATTTCTAAGGCTTTTTTATCACTAATTAAATTTCTAGTATTACCAATTGTCAAAGCAATTAAGCTTAAAATTGCAATTTGGGCTAGATATGCTTTAGTAGTGGCAACTGATATTTCCGGTCCAGCATTAATATAAATTGTTTTAGAAGCTTCTCTTGCTAATGATGAACCAATAACATTGACAATAGCTAGGGTGTCTAATCCTAATTCATTAGCTTTTCTTAGACAAGCTAAAGTATCAGCGGTTTCACCTGATTGCGAAATTAAAATGACTAAAGTGTTTTCATCTGTAAATACTTTTTGATGTCTAAATTCGCTAGCAATGTAAACATCGCTTCTAATATTGGCATATTTTTCGATAAGATTTTTGCCAATTAGTCCAGCATGATAAGCACTACCGCAACCGACAATAATAATATTCGCGTATTTTTCAAAGATAGGCATATTTTCGATTAAGCTGTCTAAACCATATTTTAAAAATGGCTTAATAGTATTTTTAATAGCTTCTGGCTCTTCGTGAATTTCCTTTAGCATAAAATGATCATAACCATTTTTTTCGGCTTGTGTGATGTTCCCTTCAAAAGTAAGAATTTCTTTATTTATTTTTTCAAGCTTATCGTCGTAAATGTTAACTTTTTCATTAATTTCGATAATTTCATTACTTTTAATAATTATGTATTTATCAGTGTATTTTAAAATAGCGGGAACATCGGAGGCAATAAAGTTTTCTTTTTCACTTAGACCAACAATTAAAGGACTATCCTTTCTTATGGCGTATAAGGTATTTGGAATATCGTCGCATAAAATACCAAGTGCATAGGAACCCACTAAAAGGTTTTTAATTTGAACTAATACTTTTAAAATGTCGGGCTTTTCTTTATAAAGTTTGTCTAGAAGTGCAGCGATGACTTCGCTATCGGTTTCTGATTTGAACTTATAGCCATTTTTGATTAATAATCTTTTCAATGATTCATAATTTTCAATGATCCCGTTATGAACAATTGTAAATTTGCCTTGACGGTGGGGATGACAATTTTTTTCATCGGGTTTGCCATGAGTAGCCCATCTTGTATGACCGATGCCAATATTGCCATAAACATCTTTTTTTAACTTACCTTCAAGACTTTTTATTTTACCGCTAGCTTTGATAATTTCGATGCGATTGCAAGTACGATAAGCTATTCCAGCTGAATCATAGCCACGATATTCAAGAGATTTTAATCCGTCTATCAAAATATTAATGACGTTTTTATTTCCAACATAACCAATAATACCACACATATTTTTCTCCTTTCATAAGGCGTTTCGTTATTCTTTATTTATATTATATAAAAAACTTTAAAAAATGGCAATAAATTTAATTTTTGGCAAGGAAATTAAAACCTCGCAAGGTATGATACATATGAAGACGAAAAGTCGTGGAAAGGGAGAGATTATGGAAGTTTTAAATGTTTTAAATTTAACTAAACAATATGGTAGTGATGATAATTTAGTAAAAGCAGTTGATGATGTGAGTTTTAAAATAAATAAGGGTGAGTTTGTGGCTATTGTGGGGCCTAGTGGTGGTGGGAAAAGTACACTTATTCATTTACTTGGAGGAGTAGATAGACCAGATGGTGGTAAAGTTTTAATAGATGGAGAAGATTTATACAGTCTAAAAGGCGATAATTTAACGGTTTTTCGGAGAAAAAACATTGGAATTATATACCAATTTTATAATTTGATTCCAGTACTTACGGTAAAAGAAAATATTATTTTACCGGCGGTTTTAGATGGTAGGCAAGTGTTGGATGATTATTTAAATGAACTAGTGAAGACACTTAATTTAAATAATAAGCTTAGTTATCTGCCTAACGAAATTTCTGGGGGTCAGCAGCAAAGAACAGCGATTGGCAGAGCTTTAATAAATCATCCTAAATTATTACTGGCTGATGAACCAACAGGAAATCTAGATAGCAAAAATACCAAAATGGTTATGAAATTGCTTAAGTATTACAATGAAACTTATGGTCAAACGATTATCATGGTAACTCATGATTTGAAATTAGCAAAGCAAGCTTCGAGAATTATTACGTTTGAAGATGGCAGAATTGTAGATGATAAAAATGGCCATTAGAAATTTGTTTTATAATAAAAAACGAACCTTGATGATTATTTTAAGTATATGTCTATCTTCTACTTTACTTTTAATAATTAGTTTGTTTTTTTCAAGTGCCCATAATTTTATGATTAAAGAAATCAGCAAAGATAAACCTTATCACGTGGCTATTAGAACGACTAAGTTTGATAAGCCTAATTATATAAAAAAACTTATATTTAAAGATGGTGAAGCTTTAATAGAGTATGAAAAGGTGAAAGACACTTATAAAAATACGGATTTACTTTGTAAAAAAATTAAATGCCAGAATGTTCAATACAACGAATCTTTATTATCGTTATATGGAGTTTCTAAAAAGGAAAATATCCTTTCTAGTTTTAAAAAACTATTAATAACGGTATTTTCTATTTTAAGTATTGGAGTATTTATTTTGATTACAAACGCTTTTAATATATCTTTAACTGAGCAAAAAAAACAAATTGCCTCTTTGAAAAGTGTTGGAATGACTAAATGGCAATTTTTGTTAACGTTATTAAAAGAAGTTTTTATAGTTTTAATAATAGGTATAGGTATTTCTTTGATTTTTAGTTTTTGGTTAATGCAATTATTATTAGTGGTTATTAATTATTTACTAGCCGATATTTTTGATTTAAAATTTACTTTGGTAGTATATCCATCATTTTTATTTATCGCACTAGTGTTCATTGTTATTTTAGTAATTGGCTCTAGTATTGTGCCAATGATTAAAATGAATCGTCTAAGTTTAATGGAGGTTATTAGGGGTAGTGATGAATTTAAAAGTAAAAAAATACCACATTGGGCGAAAAAGTTTAATACGACTAAAAAATTAGCTTTTTGTAATTATTATCGCTCTAAACGAAAAAATTTAGTTGTTACTTTTTGTATATTTGCTGGTTTTTCATTATACACTACGTTTAGCCTTTATTTAGAATACGGAATAAAAACTATTAATAGTTACAGTGCGGCACCAGAATATGATTTTGAAGTAGTAAGCACGGGTAGTAATGAGAGTTATGCAGCTTTAGAAAATTTGGGACAAAAATTTGAAAAATATAAATTGTTTAAAAGTTGTACATTGCAAGGGCGTCTTGCAATTGATAGTTATTTAGACAAAAATGATTATTCTGATTCCAAACAAATTTTAGTTATTGAAAACGATAAAGAAGAAATTATTAATAGGATAATTGAAGTAAGAGAAAAAGAAAACAGATTAATTAAAGAGAACAGGAAATTTTTAAAAACGGAAGTAATTCTTGATTTATCTGGAGAAAAAAAAGTAAAAACAACTAATGAAATCGCGTGGGGACTTACGGGATTGCTTAATGGAAATAACATTGTTTTTTTGACTAATAATTTTGATAATTATTGTCCAAAATATACGGTAAATTTATTTATTAAAGGTGATTCGGATGAAGCTTTAACAAGTTTACAAAAAATCGATAATTTTGAGGCGAGTTATGTAGATGTTAAAAAAGCTATGAAATTAAAGAATAACTTATTATTAGTGATTAAAATATGTTTATATATGTTTGTGATTTTGGTTAGTTTAATTGGTGTTTCTTCAATGATTAATACAATTCAGGCCAGCTTTAATTTAAGGGCTAAGGAGTTTGGCTTGTTATTTAGTATGGGGCTTACAAAAAAGCAATTAAATAAAATGCTTATTTTTGAAAGCTTATTTATGCTAGTTAAGGCTTTTCTATTAGCGATTCCATTGATTTTAGTGATTGATCTTATTTTATATAATAGTCTTAATATGGTGTTTGACGTATCAATTATATGGCCTTTTAAGGAGCTTTTAATTTATTTTGTTTGTAGTTTATTTGTAATATATTTATGTTTAAAAAGCAGTTATAGGGTTTTTTATACAAATGAAATTACAACGATGATTGCTAATGACAATGTCTGATGTAAAGACCTTCTAAAACACTTTATGCACGAATATAATTATGATATAATGGATGTAAGGATGTGGTGACATGCGTGTAGTGGTGAGTGCTGGAGGTACTGGAGGTCATATTTATCCGGCGTTAGCTATCATTGATAAAATTAAAGAGAAGGAACCGGATAGTGAATTTTTGTATATTGGAACCCATAATCGAATGGAAAAGGATATTATTCCAAATCGTGGTATTCCTTTTAAATCGATTGAAATGTATGGTTTTAATAAAAAAAAAGTTTTTAAAAATTTTAAAACCGTTGCTTGTATTTTTAAAAGTTTTAAAGCCTGTAAACAAATGATAAAGGAATTTAATCCTGATGTGGTTATTGGTGTGGGCGGATATGTGACAGTTCCTGTAATTATAAGTGCTAAAAGACTAGGTTATAAAACATTTATTCATGAACAAAATAGTATTCCAGGTAAAGCTAATCGTTATTTATCTAAATATTGTGATGCGATTGGTGTTTCTTTTGCTTCATCGATAAAATATTTTCCAAAAGAAAAAACATTTTTATCGGGTAATCCATGTAGTGAAAATGCAGTGAATGTGAAGGCAGTTACAAAGACGGAGCTTGGCCTTTCAGCTACAAAAAAATTAGTTTTAATAACTATGGGATCTTTGGGATCAGCTTCGGTTAATCGTTATTTAATAGAACTTCTTAATAAGTTTAAAAATAAAAAATATGAAGTTTTAATAATCACTGGTAAAAGCAGTTATGATCAATTTATAAAAAATGAAATTCCTAGCAATGTGAAAGTTTTGCCATTTTATGAAGGTTTAACAAAAATAATGAAAAGAACTGATTTAATGATTTCTAGGGCAGGTGCTTCAACTTTGAGCGAAATTATTGCTTTAGAAGTACCGACTATTTTAATTCCATCGCCATTTGTCGCTAATAATCATCAATATATAAATGCTTTAGATTTAATAAATAAAAAAGCGGCTTTAATGATAGAGGAAAAAAACTTGAAAGGCGATATTTTAATTAGAGAAATTGATAAAATTATCGATGATGATAAGCAGTTAAGAGAGATGAAAGATAATTTAAGAACTTTAAAAGTGGAAAATAGTGCTTTGATTATTTATGATAAATTAAGAGAGATAACAAAATGAATGGTCGTTTTGGCTTAGAGATCAATGATGCTTTAATTAAAGACTACACAACTTACAAGTTATCTGGTACAATTAAAAAAGTAGTTTTTCCAAGCTCTATTTCGCAGCTTCAAGCGTTGCTTAATTATCTGAAAAAGCGGAAAATTAAATATATGGTTTTAGGTTTTGGCTCTAATTTGATTTTTACGAAAAACTATGATGGGGTAGTTATTAAGCTTGATAAATTAAATGAGTTAAAAATTGACAATAATTTGGTAAGAGTTGGAGCGGGATATAGTTTGAAGAAATTAGCGGTTAAGACGGCTAATTTAGGCCTTAGTGGTTTAGAGTTTGCAGCAGGGATTCCAGCAACAGTCGGTGGCGCGATATATATGAATGCGGGAGCCTATAATTCGGCGATGTCGGCTATTGTTAAGGATGTTTTAATTATTGATGATCAGTTAGAACTTAAAACTCTTTCTAATAGAGAACTTGATTTTGGCTATCGAACTAGTTTGTTGCAACAGCACGATTATATTTGTGTTTCGGCGACTTTAGAATTAACATATAAAAATAAAGGGGAGATTTTAGCTTTAATTAAAGAACGAAAGAAACGCCGACTTGAATCACAGCCCTTGGAATATCCATCCGCTGGTAGTGTTTTTCGTAATCCATCAGGCGATTATGCTGGAAGACTAATTGAACAGTTAGGTTTTAAAGGCAAAAAAGTTAAAGGGGCGATGGTGAGCAAAAAGCATGCTAATTTTATTATTAATATAGGGGATGCTAGTGGTGCAGATGTTAAGAAATTAATTATGAAGATCAAGGATAAGGTTAAGAAAGAATATGACATCGACTTAATAATCGAACAAGAATTTATAGAATAAAAGGTGATAAACATGGCTAAAAAGAAAGTCAAGAAAAAAAAGGTAAAAGCAAAGAGCGTTTTAGTTTTTTTAGTTGTGATATTAATGTTGGTTTTAGGGGTCGTGTATATTTATAATTTGAAAATTACAAGTATCGTAGTGAAGGGTAATACTTTGTATACTGATTGGCAGATTATTAAATTAGCGGGTCTTGACGATTATCCAAGCAGTATGCAAAATTTATCAGGAATGATTAGTAATAAGCTTGAAAAAGAGCCATATATAAAAAAGGCGACGGTTCAAAAAAACTGGATTACTAATATAAAAATTACAATTGAGGAAAATTTACCTTTGTTTTATTATGTTCCTAATCAAAAAACGGTTTTAGCTGATAAAACCGAAACAACTGATAATTTTCCAGTGCCAACTTTAGTAAACTATGTACCGAATAAAATATATTCGACGTTTATTAAGGAGATGAATAATACTGATTATGTAATTGTAAAAAGAATTTCTGAAATTAAATATGATCCTAATGAAGTAGATGAGGAAAGATTTTTATTAACTATGAATGATGGTAATTATGTGTATTTAACTTTAAGTAGATTTAATAAGATTAATCATTATTTAGAAATTATTAAAGAATTTGATAATAAAAAGGGAGTTTTATATTTAGATTCTGGTGAATACTTTAAAGTTATTGAATGAGTATGGCTATTAATTATTTTTTGTGAAAAAGCAAAAGTACACTATCATGCTTTTTTTGTTTGTTTTTAAAGTATTTTCAAACTTTTTTTGACATTTACTTTGCATTTTAAAAAAAATATAGTATAATTATGATAATACTGTAGGAGATGATGGTAATGGAGCATGTGTATTCAAGCATTGATATTGGCAGCGATACTATAAAAATAGTTGTTTGTGAATTACATAAGAATCATTTGAATTTACTTGCTGCAACTTCTTCGCCAGCTGGAGGAATTAAAAAGGGGTTAATTGTTGACCCAAAAGAAGCGCAAGCATCGATAGCTAAAGCTTTTAAAGAGATTGAAGATATGCTGGGAATAGAGATTAAAAAAGTGGTTGCTTCAGTACCTAGTTACCAAGCAGAATATAAAATTATTAAAGGGGAAACAGCTGTTATTGGCGATACGATTACAAGTAAGGATATGAATAATGCTTATAAGACGGGAATAAAGCAAGCTTTAAATCCTAATAATGAATTTGTAACAGTAGTTCCTATTGATTTTAAAATCAATGATAAAACAGTTATGAAAGATCCTAAGGATTTTCCTGGTGATAAATTAATGGGACGAGCAATGATGGTGATGACCCCGAAGAAAAATGTTTATTCAGTAGCAAGTATACTTGAAAGTTTGGGAATTGAAATAGTTGATATTTCGGTTGGCAGCATTGGTGATATTAACAGTTTTAGAAACAAAGAGATTGACAACGACATAGGAGCTGTTATTAATGTCGGTAGTGAAATAACGTGTGTAAGTCTTTACAATAAAGGAATACCTGTTAATACTAAAATCGTGAACATGGGTGGAAAGGATATCGATAACGACATTGCTTATATGTATAAAATTGATGTGGCCGAGGCTAAAAAAATAAAAGAGAAGTTTGCTTTTGCCAATAGGCAAAATGCTAATGTTAGTGATATCTATGAAACGGTTGATTTGAACGAGCAAAAAATTAAAATTAATCAATTAGAGGTTTCGGAAATAGTTATGTGCCGAGTGCAAGAAATACTTTCTTTAGCAAAAAATGAAATTAACCTCTTAACAAATAGGCCAATTAAGTATATAATAGTAACTGGTGGTGTTAGTAACGCACTAAATTTTGAATATACTGTTCACGATGTGTTAGGTTCAAATGCATATGTAGGTAAGATTAAGTTAGTAGGTGTTAGAAATAATAAATATAGTACAGCTTTGGGAAATATTATTTATTTTATCAGCACCTTAAAATTAAAGGGGCAAGATTATACAATGCTTAGTAGGAGTGACATGGAAATTCTTTCATCACCGGATAAGCATTTCATAAATACGTCAAATGAAACAATGCTGGGTAAAGTATTTGGATACTTTTTCGGCGAATAGGAGGAAATTTAATGTTTGGATTAGAAATGGAGCAATTAGCAAAAATTAAAGTTATAGGAATCGGTGGCGGTGGTAATAATGCCGTTAATCGGATGATAGAATCAGGAGTACAAGCGGTAGAATTTATTGTAGCTAATACTGATTCACAAGTGTTAAATAATTCATTAGCTGAGAAGAAAATTCAGATGGGTGATCAATTAACTAATGGTCTTGGAGCTGGAGCGAATCCGCAAATTGGTAAAGAGGCGGCTTTGGAATCGAAAAATGAAATCGAAGAAGCTTTGAAAGATGCAGATATGGTATTTATTACTTGTGGTGAAGGTGGTGGAACTGGTACTGGAGCGGCTCCAGTGGTGGCTGACATTGCCCAAAGCCAAGGGGCTTTAACGGTTGGAATTGTCACAAAACCATTTTCTTTTGAAGGCAAAAAACGCATGGAACAAGCTTTAGAGGGTATTGAGGAATTAAAGAAACACGTTGATACTTTGATTGTTGTACCAAATGATAGATTACGTGAAATTATAGATAAATCAACACCTTTACTAGACTCTTTTAAAGAAGTTGATAACGTTTTAAGACGCGGGGTTCAATCAATTTCTGATTTGATTGCCGTAGCTGGACTTATAAACTTGGATTTTGCTGATGTTAGGGCAGTCATGGAAAAACGCGGTGATGCTTTAATTGGAATCGGTGCTGGTGTTGGAGAAGATAGAGCCGTAGAAGCAGCTAATCAAGCGGTGTTAAGCCCACTTCTTGAAACTAGTATTGATGGAGCAACTGATGCTATTATAAATGTAACTGGTGGTCCAAATTTAACTTTATTTGAAGTAGAAGAAGCAGTTGAAGCAATTAGAAAATCTGCTAATACAGATATTAATACAATTTTTGGAGCAGTTATAAATGAAAATTTTACTGATGAAATTATTGTTACAGTAATTGCAACAGGATTTGACGATAAAAATAAAGATATTCCTTCGCATGCTAGTAAAGATGATTCTATTGATGTTTTATTAGATGATGATGATAGTGATGACACTGTTATTCCGGCATTCTTAAGAAAAAGAAATTTCTAGAATAGATTAGTCTATTCTTTTTTTTTGTAATTTTACTACCTTATTAAATGATATTTGATTTTTCGACAAAATAACAGCTTAATTAACATGTACAATGTTGTTTAGGTGATATGATGAAAAAATATCTTTTCCCGGCAACTGTAAGCCTAATTTTTGGAACTTTAATAGCTTATTTTTTAATTAGTAGTTATGATCATGCTGAAGGAATAACGGTTTCTAGAAATGCCGAAACAATATACTATGTTCAGCGCGGGGCGTATTCTAGTAAAGAAAGTATGCAGGAAAATATGGAAGGCTTTGAACATTATATTTATAATGTTGAGGATAATATGTACTATACATATATTGGTATTTCAACGACTCAAAAAAATGCTGAAAAAATACAAGGATATTATAAAGAAAAAGGGTATGATACATATATAAAAGAGAAAATTACTGATAATGTAAGTTTTCTTACGGTTTTAGGACAATATGACGAATTACTATCTAAAACTGAAGATGGTGGTACAATAAATGCTATTTGTAATCAGGTTTTGGCAAAATATGAGGAGTTGGTTAATGGTGAATATTAGAATTAAGGAGTTACCTATTAATGAAAGGCCTAGAGAAAGACTAATTAATAAAGGTGTGAGTAGTTTAAGTGATGAAGAGTTATTATCCATAGTTTTAAAAACTGGAACAAAAGAAATGTCGGCAAAGGTTTTAGCATCTCAAATTCTTAAAGATATTGGTCATATTCAAAATTTAAAACATATTACTTATCATGAACTCATAAATATTAAGGGAATTGGGGCAGCGAAGGCTTGCCTTATTTTGACGGTAGTAGAGCTTAGCCGAAGAGTTAGTGTTAAACAGGATAAAATCGTTGATATTAAGATAAAATCGCCCGAATTAGTTTACGAATATTATAAAAGTATTGTTAGCCTTTCCCAAGAAAATTTCTATTGTTTATATTTAGATTCGGGTAAAAAAGTTTTAAAGGAAAAATTGCTATTTGTGGGAACGGTTAATTACAGTATGGTGCATCCTCGTGATATATTTAAAGAAGCATATGCCCTTAATGCAACGGCTTTTATTTGTGTTCACAATCATCCTAGTGGAGATGTAAGACCAAGTGGCGAAGATTTAAATGTAACTCAGCGATTAAATCAAATTGGAATGCTTATGGGAATTAAGCTAGTAGACCATGTTATTATTGGTGAAAATAAATATTATAGTTTTTTAGAAAATGGTAAAATTTAGTTGGTTTTTATTTGAAAATATATTATAATTTTATATAGGTGATAAAAATGTACAAGAAGAAGGAATTTGAAAAACGATATTTGCTAATTATTGTTATAGTTGCGATAGCAGTTTTATTAGTAGTACTTTCAATTGCGTTAAAAAAAGATCGCGATTTAAATCCAGTTGAAAAACTTGTTAAAGATAGTGGTACATTTGTTATCAATGTTGTTTCAGCGCCAGTTAATTTTATCAAAGATAAAATAAGAGAAGGACGCGAGAAAAATGATATATATGAAAAATATAAAGAACTAAAATCTAAAGAGGAGCAAATGGATAGTGTAGTTGCGGCGAATGACAACCTAAAAGAAGAGGTTAGTAAGCTGAAAAAAACCTTAGATTTAAATACAATTTTAAGTGATAAGGTTTACAAGAATGCGACAGTTATTAATCGAAATATTGATTATTGGTATGATGAAGTAACTATTGATAAAGGGAAAACTGATGGTATTGAAAAAAATATGGCGGTTGTTAATAATGACGGTTTGATAGGGAAAGTGTCAACAGTTAGTAATCATGTAAGTTCTGTTAAACTGTTAGCTAATGAAAATATGAGTGATAAAATAAGTGTTAAAATAAAGGTTAATGATAGCTATGTATATGGGCTTATTTCAAAGTATAGTGCTAAAAACAATACTTATACGGTTGAAGGTATAAGTGAAAATGTGGATATTCCTAAAGGGGCAGATGTAGTAACTACGGGAATGGGCGATATTTTTCCAAGTGGTTTGTTAGTTGGTCATGTTTCAAAAGTAACAACCGATAATTTTGATTTATCAAAAGTGGCTCTGGTTAAAGCATCAGTTGACTTTGATAATATTGATTATGTTTCGGTGCTAAAGAGGAAAGATAGTTAATGGTATTAATTGTTATTATATCTTCATTTATTTTAGATAGCATCATGTCAAATTTTATCTCCTTAAACAGCTATTTTACACCTTTATTTACCTTGATGTCACTTATTATTGTATATCCATATTTTAAAGGAAATCAGCTTAGATTTCTCGGTGTTTGTTTTTTAACCGGTGTATTTTATGATTTGATATACACTGATACTATTGTTATTCATGGCTTTTTATTTTTAATGATCGGGTTTGTTATTACTAAACTTAATTTAATTTTAGCTAATAATTATTTAAACGTGATGATTATGGCTGTAATATGTATTATATTTTATCGGTTTGTGGCCTATGGTTTATTACTTATTACGGCTAATGTTTCTTTTAACTGGTTAGCAGTTTTAAAAAGCATTTATCACTCTTTAATTGCTAATGTAATATTTGTAGCACTAGTTTATGTAATTACTGATAAAATTAGTTTAAAATTTAAAATTCATAAATCAAATTAAGCTTAAAAAAGCTTTTTTCTTGCTAAAAGAAAATTATTGTGATAGAATATGCTTCATAAAGAAGCAATATAATATATAAACGTCTTATTTATATAAGTAAATTTAATAAGTTGTATTGATATTTAATTGAAAGGAAGACTTTAAAATGAGTGATAAAAAACAAGAATTGGTAAATCGTATGTCTATTCAAGAGTTAAAACAGCGAGTTACGGAATTAGAAGATGAACTTAAACAATTAGAAATTACTAGAGGTGCACTTGAACACAAAGTGTCGGTAGCAGTTTTGAAAAAGCGAACTTTAAAAAAACGTTGGATCGATTTAATTCACAAAAAGGAGAATTTAAATAATGATTTTATTTTAAAATCTTTTAATGAAAGGCGTGAATTATTAATCGAACAGCTACTTAAACAAGGTATTACTGTAACTGCGGAATTTGAAACTTTTCTTAAGGGCGAAGGAGAAGAAATTTGGCTTAATGAAGACGTTATTAGATTATCTAGTGACATAATAACGAGGCCTAATTTGTCTGGTATTTTATCTGGTACAGGGGCAGTTTTGTTTGCTGGTGTAGTTAGTTTACCAAATAAAAAAAGTGGTAAGTTGTTAAAAGATTTAATCGATAACAATGCGAAAAGAGAAGAATATAGACAAGAAATAGGTTATACGGAGGTTGAAGCTGAACTTAATAACGTTAAGCAGGAATATCATTTGACTTCTGAACAGCAAAAGACTGCGGAAGAAGATTTGAGTTACTGCACTTTAATAATGACCGAGAAAAGATCTTTATTAAAGTATTGTTTTGAAAGAGTTGGTCAGGAAGTTGCTGCGCCTTCTAGTAGACAAAAATCGATAGGCGCTATTCCTACAAATCGAAATTATTTTAATTAGGAAAAAGAGTTCTAAAAATTCTTTTTTTTTTATATATTTTAATAGGTGATTAATTATGGCAAAAAAAGTCAAAGTAAAACCATCGCGTTTTTCTAGATTTAGTAGTAAGTTTTTAGTATTAGTAGTTTTATTATTAGTTTTTTTGATTTTGCTTAAAAGCAATGCTGATCTTAGAGATTTTGTATACAAGAAGGTTTTTCAAAATAATATGAGTTTTGCCAAAATTAATGAGGTGTATAAGAAATATTTTGGTTCTTCCTTACCACTGGCTGATAATGCAACGGAAACAACGGAATTGGTTTCAACTAATAAACTTGAGTATACTGATAGCAGTAAATATAAAGACGGCGTAAAATTAACCGTTAAAGATGGTTATTTGGTTCCTTCTATGGATAGTGGATTAATCATTTTTGCTGGAAAAAAAGATGATTATGGAAATACGGTCATTGTGCAAAGGCCTGATAATGTAGAAGTTTGGTATGCTAATTTAAAGACAATAGGCGTTAGTTTATATGACTATATTAAAAAAGGTGAAAATATTGGTGAAACAGATGGCACTAGTTTATATATGGTCTTTACTAAGGAAGGAAAAACTTTAGATTATCAAGAATATATTTAAAATTCATTTATTTTATTATATTGCAGCCTTTGTTAGCGTTTTTACGGGAAATTTCAAAGGCTTTTTAGTTTTTACTTTGATTACATTTGTCCATGAGTGTGGACATATAACAGCTGCATTATATTATAAATGGAAAATAGAAAAGGTGATTTTATTGCCTTTTGGTGCTTTAACTGTTTTCCGTGAGAAAATAAATAGGCCATTGAAACAAGAATTTATTATTTTAATTATGGGTCCACTGGTACAACTTATTTCCGTAGCTTTGTATTTGCAAATTAATTACGATCAATTTATTTTAAATTATAGTAATTTAATTTTAATGTTTAATTTGTTGCCAATATATCCACTTGACGGATCGAAACTTTTAAATATCATTTTAAATAAAATAACAAATTTTAAGCGTAGCCATTTATTAACTATTTATATTTCTTTATTAACAATAGCTTTTTTACTTTTAAAAGTAAAATTTAATTTACTTTTGCTTTTAATTTTATTTTTTATCGCGGTCAAAGTGATTGATGAATACAGAAATCATAATAGTTTATTTAATAAGTTTTTATGGGAACGATATACAAATAATTTTGCTTTTATAAAAAGAAAAGTGATAAAAGGAAAAGAGGTTACTAAAATGAAACGTGATTATAAGCATATATTTTATAGTGGTGGTAAATATATAACTGAAAGAGAAATTCTTCGTAAAAGGTTTGACTTTACTAGGAAAATGTGATAAAATTCTTAATTGTGTAGAGCTTCCTCTACAACCGCACAGAAAAGGTTAAAAAATGCATTTGTGTTTACCTTAATGGCGAGTCTTAGATTTTAAAAGGAGGTTATGAAATGAAAGTAGTTTTTGAAACTGGAGGAAAACAGTATTATGCTAGTGAAGGTGCAGTGCTTTATGTTGAAAAATTAGATGCTGCTGTTGGTGATACAGTTACTTTTGATAATGTACTTATGGTAAATGAGCATAGTGGGACTCCTTATGTTAAAGGTGCCAAGGTTGAGGCTAAAGTTATTAAACAAGGAAAAGCTAAAAAAATTGTTGTATTTAAATTTAGAGCTAAAAAGAAATATCGTCGTACCCAAGGTCATCGTCAGCCATATACTAAGGTTGAAATTACTAAAGTTATTGAGAAATAATGATTAAGGTTAGAATTAATAAAAATCATATTGAAATAAATGGTCATTCGATGTATGATGAATTAGGGAGAGATATTGTCTGTGCTTCAGCTTCAAGCATTGTGATAACAAGTGTGAATGCAATTTTAAGTTTTGATAAGGAAGCACTTAAATATGAAGAAAAGGACGGCTATATCAAAATTGATATTTTGAAAAACACTAAAGAAACTGAGACGATTATTTTAAATATGATTACACTTTTAAAAGAATTAGAAAAACAATACAAAAAAAATATTAAAATATACGAGGAGGTGTAGGTCATGCCAATGCTAAAATTAAATATTCAATTATTTGCTCATAAAAAGGGTCAAGGATCGACTAAAAATGGACGTGATTCAGAATCTAAGAGATTAGGTGCAAAAGCTGCTGATGGTGAAAGAGTAACTGGCGGAAGTATTTTATACCGTCAAAGAGGTACTAAAATTTATCCAGGCGTTAATGTTGGAATTGGTAAAGATGATACTTTATTTGCTAAAATTGCCGGTATTGTTAGATTTGAACGTGTTGGTCGTGATAAGAAACAAGTTAGTGTATATCCTGAATAGACACTAATTTTTTTATGGCGACTTGCTAAAATAGAACAAAATGTTATACATAAATATAGGGTGTCTGGTATTAGGAGTGAAAAGCAAATGACAGTAAATAAAATGATTAGACAAAAGAGAATATTATATGAAACACGGGGCTTATATGAAGAGAGTCCAGTTGATGAAGCAAGAAATGTTATAATTCCCTTGGATATATCGTCATTAGCTTTAGATGAATTAAATAATATGTGTTTCCATCATTCACTTCGAAAAGACTTGCCTAGTATTAGTATGAATGGTTTAAAAGCTAAAATTGGCCGTAATTCACAAGGAATTGATGAGGAGGCTGCAATATATTTTTCTTATGGTTTAGAAGCGGTTTTAGAAACTTGGGATGTTTGGCTTAAATGGCGAATGAATAGATTGTTTGATCCAAAGTGGCAAGAAGAAAATACTAAAATGATAAGTCGGATAAAAAATGGTTTAGCTATTGAAGAGGAAAAAAAGCAGTTTTATTCTGAATGTGATAAATGGAATAATGAGTTTATATCAGGAGCTTATAAGGAAGACATTAAAAAATTAGCTTTTCTTTTCGAGTATCAATTTCAAGAAATGCAACATAGTATTTATTATACTTTAGCATTATGTGAGGGCAAGGAATTCACTTTTGATGAGATTGATACAAAAAAGCTTAGAGTTTTAGCGAATAAAGAAGCTGATGAAGGGGCTTATATGAAACAAAGAGTAATGTATGGCGATTATAGTGATAATGATAATATATATGTTGATAAATGGAATATGAATACGGTTTTAGGGAAAGATATTATAATTATGCCTGATCGCATGCGTTTATTGCAAACAAAAGATGGAAAAACTGATGTTTTTTCAATTGTGCTTTCCTTTTATAATACTTATAAAGAAAATATTCCGTTTGAAGAACAAGTGCATTTTGATTTATTAGATGGTTATATACAATATGTGAAGAGTAAGGTTAAAATAGGTGTAGATAATTCGGTTGTAGAAAATTATACTGTCATGGAAGATAAATATCGTAAAAAATAGTCCTTCCAGATAAGGACTATTTAATGATATCGCCAATTTTAAAATCAATTATATTAGTTGGAAACTCATAAGTAAAATAAACATTTTTTTTAGGTAAAATCACTCGCCAAGGTTTAACATTATACCAAATATGTAAAATCATTCCGCTTTTATTCGTAGCAACGACATCTATATCTTCTTTCATAAAAAAAGTATGAATCCCATTGCAGCGCATTTTTAAACCATAGTTGATATTTTTTTTAAACATAAGACCTTTTAATTTTTTAAAATGATTATGGTATTCTTTAATTTCAATATTCTTGTTTTTGATCATCATTTTATCACCAATAATAATATATCATATTTTATTATAATTAGAGTACTTTTTGCAAAAGTTTACATATAGTGCTTGATTTTTTATGTAAAAGACTATATACTTATTATAAGGATTACGTTGTTTGACGTAGGAGGAAACTTATGAAGAGATTAGGGGATAAAGGGCAAGCATTAGTTGAATATCTACTAATTATTGCAGTTATAAGTGTTATTGTTGTGAGTATTGTTAAACTTTTAGGTGGATATTTACAAGATTCTATGACGAAATCATCATGTAAATTAATTGATAAAGAGTTTGTCGAAGGTTCTAAGCCTGGCGAAGGATATTGTGAATAGAAGATAAGTGGTTATCTTTTTTTTATATAAAGGAGGATTTTTATGTTTTTACTTAAAAGCCAATATAGTATTCTTTGGATAATTTTGTGTTTACTAACTGGTAACATTTCGGTATTATTTTTAGGATATTTATTAAAAGTGTATGAGAAAGATGCTTGGTATACTAGATGGTATTATTGGGTGTTAGGTTTCTTTTTTGGCTTATTACCGGCGTTAGTTATGCTGTTAATCTTTGTTATTGAAATTACTGTTAAGGTGTGCAAAAAGTTAAAAGTTCCGGGAGCAGAGGTTTATGGACTTCCTTATGTTTGGATTGGGTGTGCAATTATACCAATTGTTGGCTGGACTTTGTTTTTAGTTTTGCTTATCTATATTAATCTATGGTATTTAGTAAAACTTTGTCAAGGCAAAGGTGAAGAATGTTTTAAAACAGATTAACAAACCTAGATAATTAATTATTATTCTTTTAAGAATCATTGTATATTTTTTAAGAAAATAGAAATTATTTTCTTTTTTGTGATATAATTGATAAAGGTGATAGAAATGCAAACAAATAGAAGTGAACTTAGGAAACAATGTATGACTATTTTGTATCAAATTGATATATATGAAAACAATGATATTTTTTATAATGTTGATGAGGTAATTAAAGAAGTTTCCTTAGTAGATAATGAATTTGTTAAAGATATTGTTTACGGGGTAATCACTTATAAAAATGAACTGGATAAGATGGCTAATAAATATTTAGAAGGATGGGATATAAGCCGTCTTGGTAATACAGATAAGGCTATACTTAGAATTGGTATATTTGAGCTTTTATATACTGATACGCCAGATGTTGTCGCAATTAACGAGGCGATTGAGCTTGCGAAAAATTACAGTGATGATAGTGTTCGTAAGATGATTAATGGCGTGTTAGATAAAATATACCATGAAAAAGTAGGTGAGTAGATGGATGAAAAGTATTTAACAGTAAGCGCTATTACTAGATATTTAAAAGCGAAATTTGATTTAGATGAAAATTTAAAGACGGTTTTTTTAAAAGGCGAAATTTCCAATTTTAAAGCCCATACATCGGGGCACTTATATTTTTCTGTTAAAGATGAGAATAGTAAAATAAATGCAATTATGTTTAGTCGTAATGCGATAAAGTTGGATTTTAAACCAGCTGATGGAACTAAGGTTTTGATTGCTGGACGTATTAGTATTTATGAAGCCACTGGTAATTATCAAATTTATGTTGAGCAAATGATTGAAGATGGGGTTGGAAATTTATATATAGCTTTTGAAAAATTAAAAAAGGATTTGCAAGCTGAAGGCTTATTTGACAAAAGTCATAAAAAAGAGATTCCCAAGATTCCACATCGCGTGGGAATTGTAACAGCTAGTACTGGGGCGGCGGTTCGTGATATTGTAACGACAATTAAAAGACGCTTTCCAATTTGTGAAACTATATTATTTCCAACTTTTGTTCAAGGTGAAAATGCGAAAAACGATATTGTTAGGAATATTAAACGAGCAGAGAATTATGATATAGATGTTTTAATTGTTGGTCGTGGTGGTGGCTCGATTGAAGATTTATGGCCGTTTAATGAAGAAGAAGTTGCAAGAGCTATTTATAATTCACCGATTCCTATAATTAGTGCAGTTGGTCACGAGATAGATTTTACGATAAGTGATTTTGTTGCTGATTTAAGAGCACCAACGCCAACAGCAGCAGCTGAATTAGCGGTTCCTAATATAGTAGATTTAAAGCAAAATCTTGAGCAGCTTAGTATTCGTTTAAAAGAAGCGATTTATAAGAAAATTAATTATCAAAAGTTATATTTGGATTCAATAAAAGGTTCTTTTGTGATAAAAAATCCAATGATTATGTTTGATAATCGTCGTCAAACAGTCGACTTGATAAATAGTAGACTTAATGAATTGATGTTAAGAAAAGTAGAATTACAAAAAGAGCGAATACTTAGTTTAAAGAAAAGTTTTATTTTTAGTAATCCTAGTGTTCTATATAAAGATGAAAAATTAATTCTCAATAATCTAATTGATAAATTAGAATTATTAAATCCACTCAAGGTTTTAGGCCGTGGTTATAGTATTACATATAGCGGTGACAAGGTTGTTAAAGATGTAAGCGATGTAAAAGAAACTGTTAATATTAAATTGTATAATGGTGAAATTAGTGCTAAAGTTTTAGAAGTTAAGGAGGGAAAACATGGCTAAAAAGTTTGAAGATAAAGTAAAAGAATTAGACGAAATTATTAATCTTTTGGAAAATGGTGAAACTAGTTTAGATGAGTCAATAAATAAATATACAGAAGCGATGAAGTTAGTTAAAGAATGTGATGATGAGCTTAAGCAAATAGAAGAAAAAGTAAATAAAATTGTTACGGAAGACGGCAGTCTAGAAGTATTTGAACCTGACACTACTGAGTAGCAGGATAAAAACATGAAAAAAAGAAAAGACAGTTAAAAAGCCAATATAAATAAGGGGATTAACTGTTTTTTTAAGAAAAAATTTAATGAGCAAGGATGTTAAAGAATCTAAGGATCTCAGTTTCATA
>CALVRM010000034.1 GCA_944358695.1 uncultured Bacilli bacterium
CAATGGAATATGAAGTTACAGTCGAAAACAAAGGAAGTTTAGATGCTAAGTTAGAAGAAATAATAACGAATATAAAAAGTAATAACGAAGCGATAAAAATAACCACAAGTGGCTACACCAAAGGAGAAAAACTATATAAAAACAGCACCCAAACCATAAAGGTAAAAATAGAATATAATAAAAACTATAATGGAATTCCAGAAACAAACACCAATGAAGTAAAACTAGACTTAAACTATGTCCAAGCTGAAGGTGGGACAATAGAGACAAGTAAAGATTATTTACTAACATATGATTATAGAACTAATGGAGGAGAAGGAGATACAGAAAGCGCATATTTACAAGCCAATGAAAGTGTAGATTTAAGTAAGCAAGGAAATAAAGAAGGATACACCTTTATAGGCTGGAATACGGATAAGGATGCTCAAAGTGGGTTAACAGTATTAAATATGCCAAGTGAAGAGACTGTATTATATGCGATATACAAGAAGGAATTAAAAGTAGAATATGCGAAGGCCGAAGGGGTAACTGAAATAGGTCAAACAGAAGATAAATGTGATATATATAACAACGAGACAACATGTGAGATAACGTTACCGAGTATAACTGCTAGTGAAGGATACGATATTGATGGTTGGTATAATGGCACTATTAAGGTGGGAACAGTTAATGATAAATATCAAATAACTGATAATACAGTACTGACGGCTATGGCCGAAAAAACCGAGTTTACTATTAATTATGACCATAATGGTATGCGCAATTATTATAAACAGGGAAATTATAGTACAGTAATAACTGGGTTCACAGGAAGTCTAAATGACTGTTATCTTATAGGTATTATAGATTTATCCGGTTTTGCTGTAAACGATTTAATAAAACTTACAATGTCTATTACTTATGAAGATATTGTAGGTGATGAGGAGCAAGATTTTGGCATAAGACCGCAGGCATATGGAAATATTACTGGATGGACTGCAGCGATTCAATGGAAAAGACTGAATACAGAAATAGTAGGAACTGGTAAGTATGAATTTTCAGATGTTACAATTTTAAATCAGGATAAGACCTTTGAAAACAATTATTTAAAAGTGCAAATAAGAACAGATTATATTAATAGTGGAAAGATGGACATTAGTAATATTAAAGCTGAGAAGGCCACCGTATTATCAGAGATCAAAAAGAAGGGAAGCACATTAGGACCATTACCGGTTGCTAAAGAAGAAGGATATGTATTTGAAGGCTGGTATACTGAACCAATAGGAGGAACAAAGGTAACTAAAGATACCGAAGTATTTGAAGATGCAACGTATTATGCACACTGGACTGAAGATGTAGTTGATTTAAACGTATCAACTAGTAAAGATACTGATAGCATAACTACGGTTGCTACGGCTTCTGCGACATCGGGAATAAATCAATATGAATTTAGTAATGATGGCGGAGTAACCTGGGTAAATAATGGAGCTAGTAATACATATACATTTACTGGCTTAACGCATAATACAGCATACAATATAAAAGTAAGAGTAACTAGTAATACTGGTAAACAGGTAACATCCGATACCATAGTAGTAACCACCAGTGAAATAGCTACTCCCACATATAGTGAAGACAATAATGGAGAAGTATTAATAACATATCCAGAAGTATGTAAAGCCAAATACACTTGCTCATATAGTAAAGATGGCGCTCCATTTGTAGAGGTTACTAGTAATCCAACCGTATATTTTGGCACCAATGGAACAATAGTTGCTCAAATAAATGATGGAACTAACACTATTATTTCAAGTACATATAGTGTAGTAAGGAATGATTTATATGTATCAAGTAGCGGAAGTGATACAACTGGGTATGGGACGAAGAATAAACCATATGCGACGATAGGGAAAGCTTACGATTCAGCAGATGCTACTAATTCAACTATTAATGTTGTGGATGATATAATCGTTACTGAAACTGCTTTATTTAATCAGGATAAAAATATAACGATAAAGAGTTACAAAGAAATTAGTACAATCGCTAGAGATGATAATTTAACTTCCTCAGTGTTAAATAATGAACTTGGAACTTTAACGATTAGTAATATAATCATTGATGGTAAAAATGTTGAAGCTGAAACTGCTTTAGTCTTTACTTTAGACAATCTTAATTTATTAGAAAGTACTGCCATCATAAATGGAAATAATACTTATAAACATTCCACAACGAAAGATGCAACCAAACTTGGCGGAGCTTTATGTGCTTATGGTGGTACAGTTGTTTTATCAAAAGCACAATTAAAAAATAATTATGCTGACTATGGTGGTGGAATATATGCTGCTAATTATTCTACAATTACAATAGAAAATAGCGTGATATCCGAAAATTCTTCTAGTACTAATGGTGGTGGTATGAGTACAAATGCCAAAACGACCATTACATCTTCGGAAATATCCAATAATAAAACTATTTCTGGTGGTGGTCTTTACACGATAGGCGGAATTGAAATAAAAGATTCTACCATTTCAAATAATACCGCTCAGACTAATGCAGGAGGAATGTTTGTAAGAGGAAGCGCTGAAATTAATAATACTAAAATTGTCAATAACCAAGCACAAACAACCGGTGGTGGTATTTATATCACGCGAAATGCCAATGACTGGGTGATTGGAGATTTCAATATTATCGATAGCGATATTTCTAATAATAGCGCCGGTACAAACGGCGGTGGACTAGCTATTTATAATGTTCCTTTAACAATTAGTGGTTCTACGACTTTTACTCAAAATCAAGCAGTTAATGCCCAAGGCTCTGGAATCTGTATTGGTGAGAATTCAATATTAACTTTAAATAATGGAACGATTTCTAACAATGTCTCTTTAGCACCAACTTTAGGTGGAGCGATTAGAGTTTATTCAGGCGGAACCTTTATAATGAATGGTGGTCTTATTACTAATAATAGTGGAAGCGCTAGCGGTGGTGGAGTAGCTTGTCATGGCGCATCTGCTGATAATACATTCTTCACAATGAATGGCGGAACTATTTCTAATAATACGTCAACTGTTGATAATGGTGGCATATATATAGGAGAATGTACTTATACTTATAATCAAGGAACTATTAAAGGAAATATTCCGGCAAATTCATATGAAACTGAGTAATTACTGATAAAATTTAAAATGAGAAAAAACTCGTTACTTTAAAAAGCAAGGTTATTATAATGTCAGTTATAAAGATAAATTAATTAGACGAAAGCATTTTCGTAAACAAAAAAAGATGTTTGGCTAAACACCAATCATCTTTTTATTAGTGAATTATACGATTACATAATTACCAAACTCTACATATAGTTTGACGTTTAAAATAAATATTTCTATTAACCCATAATTTTATTTAAAGTTCTAAGCTCTCTTGCACTCATTCTAACTTTTTTGCCATTTATAGTGACAACTTGTAAATTAGGTTTAAAAGCGTGTTTAGTTGCATTACATGCATGAGATCTACGATTTCCAGATAAAGGTTTTTTATTAGTTACTTTTTTAGCCATAATTATCCCTCCTTCAAGTTTTTTCCTTTGCTTTATAACTTTACCATAAATATATATTTTAGTCAAATGTTTCCCTTAAATTATATGAAAAAAACGATTAAACATTTCAAAATAATTGAAAATATAGTAAAATAATCTTAAAGGATGGTGAGTCTATGAATTATGTGCCACTTAATATAAAAACTGGGAATTCACTATTATCTAGTATGATAAAAATTCCAGATTTAGTACAAAAAGCCAAAAATCATGGGCTTACTGCCCTTACGATTACTGATAATAATTTATATGGTGTTATAGATTTTTATAAAGAATGCCAAAAAAATCAAATAAAACCCATCGTAGGCTTAGAAGTTACAGTAGATGGGCTTAAATATGTTTTATATTGCCAAAATTACAAAGGCTATCAAAATTTAATTAAATTAGCCACCATCATGTCAGAACGTAGTTTAACACTAGAAGACGTTACTATTTTTAGTTCTGACTTAATTTGCATCGTTCCCTATCAAAGTAGAAAATTATATAATGATTTAAAAAAATTATATCTTAATATTTTCATCGGTTATAAAAACGAGGAAGAAAAAAGCTGTATAAAAAGCAATAATACAGTTTATATGAATGAAATACTGTGCTTAGAAAAAGAAGAAGAGCCATTTTTAAAATATTTGTATGCTATTAGAGATGGACAGTTAGCCTTTGAAGTTATGTTAGATACTTCTTCAGTTAGTTTATTTCCCTTAAAAAACACCAATGAAGAAAACAATTTTAAGATTAACGATTTGTGTAATTTAGAATTAAAATTTCATCAAGATTTAATGCCGGTTCTTCCTAATGACAGTTACGAAGAATTAAAGAAAAAATGTATTGCCGGTTTGCGAAAAATTTTTGGCACTTCAGTCAGTAAACAATATGCCCTAAGATTAAAATATGAATTAAGTATTATAAAAAGTATGGGCTTTTGTGATTATTTTCTAATTGTTGCTGATTATATAAATTATGCTAAAACCCATGACATTTTAGTCGGACCGGGAAGGGGAAGTGCCGCAGGCTCTTTAGTTGCTTATTTACTTAATATTACAACTATTGATCCAATAAAATACGATTTACTTTTTGAACGTTTTTTAAATCCAGAAAGAGTAACAATGCCCGATATCGATGTTGATTTTGAAGATTGCAAACGTGATCAAGTGACTAACTACTGTATTGAAAAGTATGGAATAAAAAAAGTTGCCCCCATTATAACTTTTGGAACCTTAGGGCCAAGACAAGTAATCAAAGACGTTGGCCGAGTATTAGATATTGCTCCTAAAAAACTCGATATTTTGAGTAAAATGATTGATCCAAAACTTTCTTTAAGAGAAAATTACAAATCTTTTCAGGTTGCCGATTTTATAAAGATAAACGCCGAATTAAAACAAGTTTACCAAATCGCTTTAAAATTTGAAGGCTTAAAAAGACATACCTCAATTCATGCAGCGGGAGTTGTTATGTCCAAATATGATTTAGATGAAGTAATTCCCTTAGATAAAAATCATACCTCTTTTTATACCACGGGTTATGATATGGATTATTTAGAAGAAATCGGTCTTTTAAAAATGGACTTTTTAGGGCTTAAAAATTTAACTTTAATTAATAATATTTTAAAAGAAATACCAGATAGTAACTTTGATAGTATTCCAGAAAATGATGAAGGCGCTTTAAAAATTTTTAAAGACGTTAATACAATTGGCGTATTTCAATTTGAATCAGACGGTATGATGAATTTTTTAAGAAAGTTTAGACCCACGACTTTTGAAGATGTGGCTTCGGCGTTAGCTTTATTCCGCCCAGGGCCAATGCATAATATAGATTCATATATTAGAAGAAAGCAAGGAAAAGAAGAAATCGATTATTTGCACCACGATTTAGAAGAAATTTTGAAGCCAACTTATGGCATTATAATTTATCAAGAACAGATCATGCAAATTGCTAACGTGATGGCTGGTTATAGTTTTGCTGAAGCCGATATTTTAAGGCGTGCTATGAGCAAAAAGCAAGAAAGCATTTTATTAAAAGAAAAAGACCGTTTTATATCGCAAAGCATTGAACGCGGTTACGAACGCGAAATTTCTACTAAAGTTTATGAGCTAATTTTAAAGTTTGCCGATTACGGTTTTAATCGTTCGCATTCAGTAGCTTATGCCATGATCTCTTACCGAATGGCCTATTTAAAAGCCCATTATCCAAAAATCTTTATGAAAAATCTCTTATCGAGTGCAATAAATAGTGAAAGTAAAACCAAAGAATATATTTATGAATGTAAAGTTAATAATATTAATGTTTTAGCCCCTAATATCAACAACAGTGAAGCTAATTATATTATATTAGGTGAAGATATTATTTTTCCGCTTTCAAACATCAAAAACGTTGGAAATGGTGCAGTAAAAACAATTTTAGAAGAACGAAAAAAACAACCTTTTAAAGATATTTTTGATTTTGTTCGACGTTGTTATGGTAAGACTGTTAACCGAAAAACCGTAGAAAATTTGATTTTAGCGGGGGCCTTTTTAGAACTTGGTTTTAACCGAAAAACTTTAATCAATAATTTAGAAGTAATTATTAATTATGGCGAAATTGGCGAATATTTAGATGACGATGTATTTAAGCCAGAATTAGAAATAGTAAGTGAATATCAAGAATCAGAAATAATGAATTTTGAGCTCGAAGTTTTTGGCTTTTATCTAAGTAATCATCCCATTACTGAGTATAAATTAAAGTATCCCAAGGCCATCGAACTTCGCCGAATAGATTTATATTTTGATCGTTTAATAGAAACCGTTGTTCATGTTGATAAAGTTAGAGTAATTGATACTAAACGCAAAGAAAAAATGATGTTCATTACTGGCAGCGATGAGCTTACTAAGGTTGACATTGTAGTTTTTCCAAAAGTATATCAGCGCTATTCTAACGTTGAAGTTGGTGATATTTTGTATGTTACCGGAAAAATTGAAAAACGCTTCGATCAAATGCAAATAGCCGCTACCATTCTTAGAAAATTGAATTAATTTTCCTAAAATGATATATTTTTTTGTTAAAAAATGTTATTATGAATAATAGAGGTGATAGAATGAAAAGGGATAAGCTTAAGATAATTATTGTTTATATTTTAATGTTTGTTATTTTATGTTTAGTGGGTTATTTAATATATTTTTCTATAAATTTAAATAAAGATTCTAAGGAAAAAATCGAAGACTCTTCTAATAAGCAGACGGAAGAAACAGTTGAAATTTCTGAAAATTGTACTTTTAACATTTCTTTATCACAATTATCTAGTTTAGAAAATAATCCTAATGCTTTAAGTTTATGTGTTGGCTACAATAAGTTAATATTAGATGGAGTCATCTTAAGTGGTAATCCCCAAGACATTTATTTGAATTACTATAATGGCACTTTAGCTGAGCCAAGTGATATTTTAGGAGTATATTTAAATAATAAAAAAATAATTACGGGCGCTTCTTATGATACAAAAGTAGTAGCCGGAGTATTTGATAATTTGCTATTTATTAAAACTATATCATTAGAAGGCAATAATGTTCGTGTATTTAATGAGGATGGAAGAAAAATTTATGATTTAGAAACTGCTTTAGGTAAAGCTAAAATACAAGATCCAGTATTAACTGAACTTGCTAAAACCGATCAGACCATCGGAACCATTGTCAATATTAAAAATATTACCTCAGGCGGCTTTAGTTTCACCAATGGATCATTTACTTTTAATACAGATACTATGGGGCAGTGTAGTGCCGGTCAGTTATATAGAGGGTCAACTTATAAAGTTACTTATGCGGATGAAACATTTAACCCACCAGCTTTTGTTTCTTATATAAATTGTTAAAACCAATCAATACCGATTCAGGATAAAAACATGAAAAAAAGAAAAGACAGTTAAAAAGCCAATATAAATAAGGGGATTAACTGTTTTTTTAAGAAAAAATTTAATGAGCAAGGATGTTAAAGAATCTAAGGATCTCAGTTTCATA
>CALVRM010000035.1 GCA_944358695.1 uncultured Bacilli bacterium
TTATTAGACATAAGTTTGTTCCTTTCAATGGTTTATTCCAATTACATTGTATCAAACTTATGTTTTTTTACTAAACAAAAAATAGTATTAGTGATTTTTCTCACCAACACTATTTATTATAGAACCGTAAGAAATAGTTTAAAAAACTATTTTTTTGTGTACTTTTTAAAACTTTAAGCATATCTTAAAGTGAGGGGTGATATAGTGGCAGCATATAAAGAGATAGTAACCAAGGCGGTTGTTGGAAAGGGAAAGAAACATTTCAAAAATACTTATACTGTGACAACTGAAAACGAAGCAACAACAGTTCTCGGATGTTGGGTTATAAATCATAAATTTAAAGGTTATCAAGCTGATGATAAAGTCGGTGTCAACGGATCATTTGATATTAATATATGGTATTCTTATGAAAATGATAGTAAAACTGCGGTTATCAATCAAACGATTAACTATAATGATACTTTCAATGTTAGAGTACGTGACGATGCCGATTTATCAGGGGACACAGACATTATCGTTCGTTCATTGAAGCAACCAACATGTTCAGAAGTAAATATTAAAGACGATAAAACTATTTCCTTTAATATTGAAAAAGAACTAGGGGTGGAAATTGTCGGGGAGACCAAAATGAAAATAGCTATTGAGGAAGAAGAAGAGCCTTGGGAAGAAATAGTCGATGAAGTCGATGAGGAGACTTTAAACGAAATCGATGAAAAAGTCGATGAAAATTATATCAAATAAGCGTTAATCTAAATTGATTGACGCTTTTTAATATATTTATTTGAAATACATACAATTAAGTGTAAACCAAAAAAGGTTGACAGCCAACTATTTTTATGATACACTTAAATACGAATGGAGGGATATTATGGCAGTTAAACTAAGATTAATGAGAATGGGAGCTAAGAAAAAACCATTTTATCGTGTAGTAGCCGCTGATTCAAGAACTAAAAGAGACGGTAAATATATTGAGCAAGTTGGAACATACAATCCTATTGTATCACCAGCTGAAATTAAAATTGATGAAGAAATTGCATTAAAATGGTTATCTGAAGGAGCTATCCCAACTGATACAGTAAAAAGCTTATTTAATAAAGTTGGAATTAATGAAAAATTCCATAATTTAAGAAACAAAAAAGAAAGTAAGTAATTATGGTAGAGTTAACAGAATACTTGGTAAAAAGTTTGGTTAAAGATCCAGATACAGTATCAGTAAAGCAATTTGATGATGGTGAAGATATTGTGACAATTCAAGTACTAGTAAATAAAAACGATATGGGCGCCGTAATTGGTAAAGGTGGCGTTGTTGCTAATGCCATCAGAACTATTGTCCAAGCTAGTAGTTATATGAATCATGAAGCAAAAGTTAAAATAGATATAGACGCTTTCTAGTCTATATTTTTATTTACTTTAAATAAAGAATATGGTATATTTATAATAATGGAGGCAGGGAAATGGAAGAAAAAGGCTTTACTCTTATTGAAATAATTGCTGTTATTGTTGTGTTATCATTAATTCTTTTAATCATTGTTCCTAATATGACTAATACGATTAATAATTCTAAAAACAAATTAAATGACACCCAAAAAGAATTAATAATTTCCGCTGCTAGAAATTGGGGAACAGCTAATTTAACTTTAGAAAATAATAAACCGGTTCCTAGCGAAGTTACTATTCAAACATTACAAGATAAAGGATATTTAGATGATAAAGAAATAAAAAATATGACTGATAAAACTACTATAAGTAAAAGCAGTAAAATTTGTATAAAATGGGAAAATAATCAATATACTTATACTTATAAAGAAACAGGGAGCTGTTAAAATGAGAAATAAAGCATTTACTTTAATCGAGCTTTTAGCCGTTATTGCTTTACTAGGTGTAATTGCCGTCCTAATTGGAACTGCTAGCACAAGAATTATTAAAAGTTCGAAAGATTCGTTGTACGATAGTCAGATTGAAACCGTCAAAGAAGCCGCTAAAAAATGGACTATTGCTAATAGTGACCAAATTACTTCAAATCCATACAATTTAACGACGGAAAAACTTTATAATGATGGTTACTTAGATAGTGCCACTATAACAGATCCAAGAAAAAATGGTAAAGTTCTTTGTGGCCCTATTGTTATTACCTATGACGAATATAAGAATAAATATTATTACGAATATGAACCTACTCAATGTTAAAACCTATACTGCAATTAGTATAGGTTTTTTTTCAATTATTTTCACTTTACTCTCTATAACATTTTGAATTTTTATGTATTCATGTTCACTTATTTTAAATGAATATTGTACTTTTTCTTTAAATACTTTGCAAATATCTATTCCTTTTAAACAGTTATCAATTATTTTAGTATTCTCATATATAAATTCTAATTTAATATAATAACCCTTAACTAATGAGACAATGTTAGATTTTTTAATAACTGCACTCGCACTTTTACTATATGCTCTAATTAAACCGCCTGCACCCAATTTAATTCCACCAAAGTATCTAATAACAATACATAAAACATTAGTTAATTCATTGTTACTTAGGACATTTAAAATAGGTATTCCTGCTGTACCAGCGGGTTCACCATCATCATCACATTTAGAAGCATTTGCAATAATATATGCGTAGCAATAGTGTGTAGCATCTTTATAAAGTCGTTTATAATATTCCACTTTTTCTTGAACTTTGC
Source organism: uncultured Bacilli bacterium (assembly GCA_944358695.1). GTDB lineage: Bacteria > Bacillota_I > Bacilli_A > RF39 > UBA660 > Coprosoma. Next base: position 2,688 of record CALVRM010000035.1, read on the forward strand.
TAGTTTCAGATATATTAACTAAAATTGTAATAAAACGTGATTTATTTACAATAATTTCATTAATAGTTTCACCTTTAATCGATTTCATTTAAATCACCATCCCAATTATAATAAATACAAAAATAAAAAGCAAGGTATTATGTTCCTTGCCTATACAATCTTTTTCCCGGTTGGTATATGTTCAAACAGGGCCATATCATATCCAACAACTTTATCTTTAGGTATAAAACAATCTGTATCAATAAAACTTGCGCCTCTAATATCGCATCCACTAAAAGATTTATCACTCATATTCATTCCATCGAAGTTACAACCACGCCAATTTTTATTTAAAACAGTTTGCGGATCGACATCGGCATTAGTATTACTGAAATTTGTATAAGTGACATCGATTCCATAAAAATTGACCTCACTTAAATCGACATAAGGTAAAATGCGCTTACCAATTCTATCGATTTTTGTTAAACTTTTCTCGCGTGGAACAGCACCTTTTGAAAATATTAATTGCCTTAGAATATCATATTCTATTTTTCTTCTAACAAATTCTTCAGGATTACTTTTATAATCGTCTAAAGCGTCCACATAGATTTCTTCAATTAATTCTTTCTTTTGTACATATGATAATTTCATACAACCACCTAAGTAGATTATACCAGAAAAATAATTATATGCAAATTAGTAAAAAATATGGGCGAACTAATCACCAATCATAAATTTAATCTTAATATATACTAGGTGATAATATGGCGCAAAGTTTTGGATTTATTTATGCTTTGTTTTTAGCAATCAGCAATTTTGGCCAAACTCCCAAACAAATCCTTTTACTCCAAACAGTATCATTCTTCTTTAAAAGTATCCATTACTACTTATTAGGTGGTCTTTCAGGTTTTTTAACTAGTATTATTTCAATGATAAGAAATATAACTTTCGCAAAACTTAAAAGTAATAAAATATGGACTATATTATTTATTTTAGTTTATATTATTATCGGTGTTTTTACTTTTTCGACCTTAGGCTCGATTTTCCCGATTATAGCTACTATTTTTTATACAATAATTGTAAGCAAAAATAACCCTTTATATTTAAGAATAGGCATGCTTATAACAAGCGTATTGTGGTTTTTTTATAATATTTATATAATTTCATACGCTGGAATAATTACCCAAATTGTAATTATTATTTTTAACGTGATTGCTATTATAAAAATTAATAAAAAAAAGTAATTAACTTATAATAGCTATAAGGAGGAGAGAAAATGATTCAAGAAAAATTAAATTTAGTACCTCATTTGCCAGGATGCTACTTAATGAAAAATGACATAGGTACAATTATTTATGTTGGAAAAGCAAAAGATTTAAAAAATAGATTGAATTCATATTTCCATTCTTCTCATACTGGAAAGACCGCCAAACTCGTTAGTGAAATTAAAGATTTTGAATATATTGTTGTCTCTAGTGAAACTGAATCTTTAATTTTAGAGTTAAATTTAATAAAAAAACACGATCCTAAATATAATATACTTTTAAGAGATGACAAAACGTATCCTTATATTGAGCTTACAACGGAAAAGGTGCCACGCCTTTTAGTGGTCAGAAAGCCCCATTTAAAAAAGAAAAAAACCAGAATGTTCGGTCCATATCCAAATGTTGTTGCCGCTAGGAAAACCGTTAATTTATTGAACCGAATATATCCTTTAAGAAAATGTCGTACTTATCAAAAAAGGCCATGCTTGTATTTTCATATTGGTCAGTGTCTTGGATATTGTACTAATGATATTTCTAAAGAAAAAGTCTCTGCTATGGAACATGAGATTATTAGATTTTTAAAAGGAGATCATGAATTAGTAACTAACAAAATAAAAGAAGAGATCGACCAAGAAAGTCAAAAAATGCATTATGAAAAAGCTTTAGAGTTAAAGGAACTTTTAGATTATATAAACATTACTTTAGTTAAACAAAAAGTTGAAATTAATGATGAAAAAGATCGTGATATTTTTGGATATTACAGCGATAATAATTATCTAAGTATTTTTGTCTTCTTCATAAGAGGATCAAAAATTGCTCAGCACCACCATACAATTATTCCTTTAATTGACGAGGTGCCAGAAGAGTTAACAAGATATGTTGCCAAATTCTATGAAACTGCTATTTTACCAAAAGAAATTCTTGTTCCAGAAATCGTCGATGACAAGTTGCTTCAAAGTTATTTTGATGTTAAAGTTAAAAAGCCAGAAAAGGGCACTAAAAAGAAATTAATTGATATGGCCAATAACAATGCCAAACGAGAATTAGAAGAAAAAATAACTTTATTATTAAAAAATGAAAACAAAATAAATGCCGCTAACGAAGATTTAAAAAATCTTTTAAATTTAAGCAAACTTGAACGAATTGAAATTTTTGATAACGCGCATTTGTTTGGAACTTATAATGTTTCAGGTATGGTTGTTTTTATAGATGGAAAACCTGCTAAAAATGAATATCGGAAATATAAAATATCCGTCGATAAAAATGATGACTACGGCACAATGCGAGAAGTAATATATAGAAGATACTTTAGAGTTTTAAAAGATAACCTTCCAAAGCCAGATTTAATCATTGTCGATGGTGGGCTTGGGCAACTGCATGTTGCGAAGGAAGTTTTAAATAGTTTAAATATAGATATTATGTTAGTAGGTTTAAAAAAAGACGATAAACACCAAACTAATGCTTTACTAACTTTAAATAAAGAATTTACCATCGAGAAAAGAAGCAATTTATTTCATTATTTAGAAAGAATGCAAGATGAAGTTCATAATTTTACAATTAATTATCATAAACAAATAAGAAGCAAGGGTGCTTACGCCAGCATCTTGGACACAGTTGCGGGAATCGGTGAAAATCGTAAACAGGAATTATTAAAAAAATATAAAACGCTTAAAAACATTAAAAACCAATCAAAAGAAGAACTGCAAACTATATTACCAGAAAAAGTCGCTGAAGAGTTATTAAATGTTTTAAACAGTTTAGATAAAAAATAGGCGAAATTTAGTGCGTTTTCTTAATAAAAGTTATTTCAGAAAGTGATAAAGGAAAGAAAATATAAGGATATATAATTAATATCAATAAAAAGAGTGTAAACGTTTCGACAAATATTTACATTTTTTTTAATATTTGATATATTAATAAAAGAATAGTAAAAGGGAGTTGCGTTAAATGAAAAGAAAAATCATAATATTTATTGTGACTATTATTCTTTTGTTAATTGCTTTTAGTATTTATCACTTAGTTACAAGTGTTAAACAAGATAAAGAAATAACTGAAGAAAAAATGCAACAAATTTTAATAGCTTATGAAAGCTTTAACACAGCCATTCAAGACTTTGCCAAAAAGCGTGAAGAATACTATAAATCACTAGAAAATGCTTTTCTCGAAGAGTTTGCTAATAAATATAACGATTGGAATAATCTTATTACTAATTATGAAAAATCAATTGAAAATGTTGAAAATAGTAGTGAGGTTTTAAAAGAAAATTGTATTGTACAATTTGCCGATGTGAATGTTAATAGCAAATGTACTACCTTTAAAGCCAATTATGAAGCAGCAATGAACTATTATATAAACGATATAAAGAATTATAATAAAACTGTTAATGAGTATAACACCTGGGTATCCGAAGGAGGTTATAATTACGGTAAATTAAACAAAGGTAAATTTACCATCTACGAAGATTATATTGATTTTGATAAAGATGGCGAATATTTTGGAAAAGAGGAAAGTAGTAATGAACAATGAAATAGAAATATTAACTGTTGATTTTTCTCAAAAGAAAAAAGAACACAAAAAAATAGTTATTATTATTTTGAGTTTTATAATCATATGCCTTTTATCTTTTGCTTTTTTACTATACGGACCTTATAGTTCATTTAGAAATTGGCTAATAACAACGGCTATGACTACAATGAGTCACCAGTATTTAGCCACATGGTTCTACGATGATAAAACAATCGAAGAGGTTTTAAATCAAAATTATGTTAAAGAATCTGGCGAAAGCACGGATACTACGCAAGTAACCTTAGTTGACTATACCACTAGCAATAAGCTATTTTTAAATAAATATGATAAAGAAATTTTAACTAAAGAGCCAGGGAACGACCTTTATAAATTAATAAATATTGAAGGCGAAGGTCAAAGAGGTTATTTGGTGGCCATTTATGACCCAAGTAAAGTAAAAATTAGTACCTCAGAAAATTTAGGGAAAAAAGGACAAATGTTGACAACTATTGCCAAAAATAACAATGCTGTTATTGCCATGAATGCTAGTGGATTTATTGATCCTAACCATAACAGTAATGGCGGTATTCCCCATGGTGTTGTTATTCAAAACGGTAAGCTAATCAGTAATGAGCCACGTTTGAACATGAGTGGAGGAATTATCGGTTTCGATCAAAATAATACATTAATTCTTTCTAAAATGAATGGTGAAGAAGCTTTAAAAAAAGGCATTAGAGATGCCATAGATTTTGGCCCATTTTTAATTGTTAATGGTGAGCCATCGTTTATTAAAGGAAATGGTGGGTGGGGTACCGCACCAAGAAGCGCGATTGCTCAAAGAAAAGATGGAATTGTTTTATTCCTCGTAATGGATGGTCGTGATTACGTCCATGGAGTTGCTGGTTCCGATATGGGTGATTTAACGGAAATTCTTTTAAAATATGGAGCTTATAATGCTGCCAATTTGGATGGTGGGACCTCATCCGGTTTAGTTATTAATAATGAACTTATCAATAAGCCAATTAATGGTAGTGGTCAAAATAAAACTAGAGCAATACCCGATGCTTGGATTGTTACTAATTAATAAAAATTATAAAATAGACATATATTTACAATGACAATCATTTTTTAAATGATTTGCAGAGTAATATGCTTTAAGTTTTGATATAATCTAAGATAGAAGGAAGTGTATTATGGCGAAAAGAAGAAATAAAAAGAAAAAAAGAAAAGTATTATTGTTTTTACTATTGATAATCTTATTGTTAGGTGGTGGCGCATTTTATTATTTAACAACCCATAAGGACGTAAAAGAAAAAATAGAAAACAAAATTACTAAGAAACTAAAGATTGTCGATGAGGACTCTAAAACAAGACCAATTGCGGTGATGATTAATAATAATCATCAAGCATGGCCCCATGCAGGGTTGCAGGATGCATATATTACTTATGAAATAATCGCTGAAGGTGGTATTACTAGAATGATGGCGATTTTTAAAGATCAAGATACAGCTAAGATTGGTTCTGTCAGAAGTGCGCGACCATATTATTTAGATTACGCTTTAGAAAATGATGCCATTTATGTTCATTATGGTTGGAGTGATCAGGCTAAATCAGATATTGCTTCATTAGAAGTTGATAATATTAACGGATTAACTGCTTCAAGTGTTTTCTGGCGTGATACGAGTTTAAATAAAGCTACTGAGCATACTGTCTTTACTAGTATGGAAAAAATTAATGATTATGCTAAAGAACAAGGCTATGATCGTGATACAAATAAAGACTTGCTATTAAAATATAGTGTGGACGAAATCAGCTTAAAAGATAAAGAAGGAGCTGAAAAAGCCGATAAAATTTATATAAAATATTCATATTATACAGATACGAGTTATGAATATGATGCTGAAAATAAAGTATATTTAAGAACGATGTCAGGGACAGCTCATAAAGATGCTATTACTGGAAAGCAGTATACTGCCAAAAATATCATTATTACGCCAATTGAAAATAGCGCCTATGATTCTTATGGAAGACAAAAGCTTAGTAATATTGGATCAGGTGAAGGCTATTTCATAACTGATGGCTATGCTGTTCCAATCACATGGGAAAAAAGTAGCCGTTCTAGCCAAACTGTTTATAAATATAAGAGTTCTGGTAAAGAAATAAAAGTAAATGATGGAAATACGTTTATTCAAATTCAACCTTTAGGGGAAACTTTAACAATTGAAGGAAATGATTTAGAAGAAGCATCAGAATAATAATTTGAAATTTTTTAAAAAATATGCTATAATGGCAAAGTACTTGAGGTGAAAAAAATATATGGACATTCAAACGCAAGACTTAGAATACATGAGAATTGTTAAAAATATATTAGATAATGAAGAATTTAATAAGATTAAAAAAATCGAACACCATGGTATAACTAGATTTAATCACTCTATGAGAGTTTCTTATTATTCGTATAAGGTTGCCAAGGCATTGCATTTAGATTATGTACAGACCGCTAGAGGCGGTCTATTACATGATTTCTTTTTAAGCCCAGAAGACCGTGGAACTAAAGAGAAATTTATTTCAACCTTTGTTCATCCAAAACAAGCTGTTGAAACTGCTAAGTCACAATTTACATTGAGTAAAAAAGAAGAAGATATGATTCGTAGTCATATGTTTCCTATTAATATTTCAGTGCCAAAATATATGGAATCATGGATTGTTAGTACAGTTGACAAAGTTGTGGCAATAAATGAATTATCATTAAAATTTAAATTTAGTCTTAAATATGCATACAATATTATATTATTATTTATGTTAGGCTTTGTAAAATAGGAGGTTAGAAGATGGAAAGAACTTATATAATGACTAAGCCAGATGCTTATCAAAGAGGTTTAATCGGTAAAATTATTACGAGAATTGAAAATAAAGGTTTTAAAATAACTGATATGAAAATGATGGCGCTAAATGAAGCAATATTGACAGAACACTATGCCCATTTAGCTGATAAACCATTTTTCCCAGAAATATTAGAATATATGACCTCTGGTCCAGTGGTTGGAATGATTGTTGAAGGTAATGGTGTGGTTGAATCAATGCGAAAAATGATGGGACCAACGGATGGACTTGAAGCTGCACCGGGAACTATTAGAGGAGATTATGCTAATAATAAGTCTGAGAACTTAATCCATGGATCAGATTCACTAGAAAATGCCGAAATTGAAATCAAAAGATTTTTTGGATAAACCTTAAAATCTTTTTTTGTCAGCGAAATATGATTTTAAAATCCAAAAGAATTCAGAAAGCTGTTTTTTTGTTACTTTTATAATCTTTAAAGTAAAGCTATGATTAAAGCCATTTTCATGATATAATATATATGTCTTTGAAAAAAAGCTAGCCTAAACGTATTTTAACTATCAATGCACATTTTATACGTAAAACAATTTTAAAGATGCAAAAAAATTTATGATTTGGAAAGGGTGGTACATTGAATTTAGATATTATAAAAAAAATAATTACTATAATCGTGGGAGTTATCTTTATAATTGCTCTATGTTTTTTATTTTTTTATATTATAATTTTTATTTTAATTGCCGTTTTAATATATTATATATATTATAAATTTATCAAAAAAAGAAAAAGAGTAAGGCAATATAGTAAAAAAGAAAATAAATCAATTAACCCTGTTATTATCGATGCTGAGTATACCGAAAAAAATTAAAAAGTCAAAATATTATTGAGTAACAAAAGCCAAACTGTAAAAAATAATTATAGTAAAATTTTTTTGCTACATTTAATAATTTTTGACATAAATTTTTAACAAAAATAGTATCCTCAAAATATAATATATAAAATATTTGTTGTTAGCGAGTGCTAGTTTATGGTATAATTTATTTATATTTCATAACGAAGTAGGATAGAGCACCCGCATATTAAAAATTTATCTAAAAAGGGGTACTTAAAGGCAGATAAAATAATAAAGATAATTAAGAAGAACCTTGATAAAAGAAAATTTAGTTTAAATTTTTATTACATTATTTACATTAATTTGAAATAAAATTATTAATAATATTAGACTATAATGTCCCAGTAACTCAGCTGGATAGAGTAATCCCCTCCTAAGGGATAAGTCAGGCGTTCGAATCGCCTCTGGGACGCCATAATGTACTTTACTAGGCTAAGCCTAGTTTTTTCTAACTCTTTAATCGTGAACACGCCTAGCACGCCGCATTACTATATATTAATGTAAAAGGAGTTCACACTAAAAGCACTAAGTTTATAGTGCTTTTTGTATTTATAAAGGTAATTTTAATATTTGCCCAATTTGTAAGCTATTACTAGTTAAACCATTTAAAGATTTTAATGTATCAACGCTAGTATTATATTTTTTTGCGATACTCCATAAGCTGTCTCCAGATTTAACTGTATAAGTATTTGTAGTTGGTATATTAGAAGGTATTAATAGTACCTGACCAATTGATAGAGCATCACCGGTTAAACCATTTAGAGTTTTAATTGCATTAACGGTTGTTCCATATTTATTAGCAATATTCCATAAACTATCCCCGGATTTAACCGTATAAGTTGTATTTGTGCTAGTACCGCCCGTATTATTCCCAGCTTCACTACTAGGAACTCTTAATACTTGCCCAATTTGTAAATTGTCACTAGTAAGACTGTTTAAAGATTTTAAATTATTAACAGTTGTTCCGTATTTATTAGCAATACTCCATAAACTATCGCCGGATTTAACTGTATAAGTGTTAGCTTCGTTACTCGTTGTTCCGCTAGGTACTTTTAGCACTTGACCTATTTGCAGTTCATTGCTGCTTAAGTTATTTAATGACTTTAATTCACTCACAGTCGTATTATATTTTTGCGCAATGCTCCACAAACTGTCCCCAGATTTAACAGTATATGTTTCACTATTAGATGGACTATTTGTGATACTAGTTGGTACATTTAATACTTGACCGATTTGTAAATTATTACTAGTTAAACCATTTAAACTTTTTAATTCATTTACGGTTGTATTATACTTTTGCGCAATACTCCACAAACTGTCCCCAGATTTTACCACATAAGTTCCTTCCTGTGGAACAGACGGTATAGTTTCTCCTAATTTTGTGGCAATTACTGCATCGACTACGGCATCAACATATTTTTGATAATTGTTTTGGATTCTTGTTAAATCTTCAGGATTATCAATGAAACCATATTCTACAATAACGGGTTCTGTTACTCCCGTATTTCGGTGAATAAAATAATAATCTTTGGAAGTATCACTTGGTAACCGTCTTTGAAAGGTTTTTCTCACTTTTTGTCCAGCATTACCTAAAGCTGTTAAAATATTATCAGCTAGTGTACTATTGTTTCTCAAAGCATAAATTACCTCTGCACCTTCTGCACCTTGAATGCCACTTCCAGCCGCATTTATATGATTAGAAATAACAACGACATTTGGATTATTACCATAAGCATTTAAAATTCTTTGAACTCTATCCGTAGGTGAAATAGTTTCATCTGTATTTCTAATTAAAGTAACTGGAATTCCTTTTTTTTGAAATTCTTCGTACATGTATTTTGCAATTTGTAAATTTAGATCTTTTTCCTTTATTCCGCTACTACTAACAGCTCCGCTATCACTACCACCATGACCAGCATCTATCACTACTTGTAAATTATTCATAGTATCTCCCCCTAGAATAATTTATGATTTTGCTGTAATTCCGTCACCAAAAGGTTTAATATTTTACTAAACTAATATAAAATACCAATTATATTATTATCTATAAATAGCTATTAAATAAATAAAAACATCCTAATTTGGAATGTTTTTAACGAGATCAAATCTATAACCTAATTTTTTCATTTCCTTAATAAATGTATCTAAGGCTTCATAATTTCCTTTATTTTTAGGGTGTAGTAAGTAAATAGCACCATTATGATAACGTTTCAATAGTTCGTTTAAAGCATATTCTTTTGTAACATCACCATTCCAGTCTAAATAATCTGCACTATAAAAGAAACTTCTATAACCTAGATCTTTAATTATTTGTAAGTCGCGGTAGCTCCATTCACCCCTAGGATCGCGATATATTTTATCCATTTCTTTTCCAGTAATTTTATAATATACTTCTTCTACATCCCGAATTTCCGCCAAATATTTTGAAAAATTATCTTTTGTAGCTAAGCTAGGCATACTATAATGATTTGCCGTATGATTACCAATCGAATGTCCAGATTCCGCCATTTGTTTGATTAACTTTTTATTTGATAAAATATAGTGCCTGCACAAGAAGAAAGTAGCTTTAACATCATTTTCATCAAGAACTTCAACTATTTCTTTAACATAGGTTTCTTCACTGCCTTCGTCAAAAGTTAAATAAATCACTTTTTCGTTCGGCCCTAGGAAGTAAGCACTATATTTTTTTAATTCATTAATATCAGCTCCTCCAGAAGGTCTATTATGGTCTTTTTTGTTATTGCTCCACCAACCACGTTTTTTATTATCTAGTTTATCATAACTATCTTTATAATAAGGTTTTTCAACAACCTTTATAAATCTTTGCGCTATTGCTATAATTCCTTTCGAATTTTTAACTTTATATGTAATTTGATAAGTTCCAGCTTTAGAGTAGTCGCTATCTTTAGTTATTTTAACTTTATTAGTTATATTTCCATCCTTTTCGTCATAAGCTTGGTAACCGGCTTCTTTATAAGTATCACCTAAATTAATTGTGATAATTTTATCACCATTTAAAGTAATTTTTGGCATAGAATTATTTTTGGTTACATTATCAAATTTGAACCAAACAATTGATCCCAAAATAATAATTAAAATGATAGATAAAATCCATATTTTTTTATTTTTCATAAAAATCACCTAATTAATTATACTTAATAATTATTTATATATGTAAAGTACCGAATAAGATTGTTGCTGCTTTTTAACATTTAATATATAATTAAAATAAGGAGATGATAAAATGAAACTTACTAAAAATATAAATCCCAATATTTTTAGAGAATATGATCTGCGAGCAATAGCCGAAGAAGACTTAAGTGATGATGTAGTTTATACAATTGGTCGAAGTTTTGGAAGCTATATTCAAGAAAGTTATAATTATAAAGTTATCGTCGGTCATGACAATAGAACTACTTCCCCAAGGATAAAAAAAGCTTTAGTAAAAGGTCTTATTGAAAGTGGAGTATCGGTTATAGATCTAGGAATTGTTACTACACCGATGTATTATTATTCCAAAATATATTATAACATTTATACTGGTATTATGATTACCGCCAGTCATAATCCCAAGGAATATAATGGTTTTAAAATCTCTTTTTCTGAGCTTGGCAACGCCTATGGTAAATTAATTGAAAACTTTAAAGATTATACCTATAAGCAAAATTTTTCTCAAGGAACTGGCGAAATCGTTAAAGCAGACGTGCGAAAAGCATATTTAGAAAATATTCAATCAAAAATAAAGCTTAAAGATCGAAAAGTCAAAGTAGTTGTCGATTGTGGGAATGGAACTGGTAGTATTATAATCAAAGACGTCTTAAATATGTTTGATATCGAATATGATCTTATTTATTGTGATAGCAATCCCGAATTTCCAAATCATATTCCTGATCCAGCTGTGGGAGCCAATATGATCGATTTAGGAGAGCGGGTAAAGAAATTAGGCTATGATTTTGGTATTGGTATTGATGGTGATGCCGATAGGGTAGGAATAGTTGATGAAAATGGCCAATTTATTACTGCTGATTTAATAATGCTTATTATTTATCGTAACATAGTAAACAATATGCACAATAAAAAAGCCTTATTTGACGTTAAGTGTTCAAGAGCGTTAATCGATGGATTGAAAGAGTTAAATCTTAAACCTATAATGAATCGGACTGGCAACTCTTATTGCAATTTGAAAATGCAAGAAAATTTAGACGATCCTACTGATGACTTCGATTTTGGCGGAGAATATTCAGGACATTTATTTTTCAGAGATAGATATCAAGGATTTGATGATGGTATATATGCTGCATTACGATTAATAGAAATTCTCTCAGCTACTGAAAAAAAGTTTAGTGACTTATTAGAAGGCGTTAATAAATATTATTCCACTGAAGAATTAAAAGTTAAAGTTACTGAAGACAATAAATTTGATATTGTAAGTGCAATTAAAGATTATGTTATCGAAAAAGCGTACCGTTATGAAGATATTGACGGCGTAAGAGCTGAATTTGATAATGGTTGGGCTTTGATAAGAGCCAGTAATACAGGACCAAATTTAACCGTAAGATTTGAAGCTACTAGCGAAGAAGAATTAAATAAAATCCAGCGCGAGTTCATGGAACAAATAAATAAAGAAATAGAAAAACGCTCTTAAACATAGCGTTTTTTTTAACAGAACCTCTTAAAGAGAAAATTATATGATTAAAATTATATTTTAATGTGAAATAAAGCTAGAAAATAAAAAAATATCTTGCTTTTTTTTAAGTTTTACTATATAATTTAATAGTGTGTGATGATCTCATCAAATTATTAGATAGGTGATAATATGAATGACAGCGTAAATGTAGTATGGGAAATACCTTACTTAAATCTTCCAGTAACCAATGTTGTTATAATGTCATGGATAGCCATGCTCGTTATAATTCTTTGGGCTTTTTTAGCAACAAGAAAGATGAAGGAAATTCCAAGTGGATTACAAAGTACGGCTGAAATAGTTGTTGAGTCGGTAACTAATTTCACGGAAAGCTTTATGGGGAAAATCGGTAAAACCTTTGCTCCATATATTGGAACCGTTGGATTATTTCTAGCTATTTCAAACACCTTAGGAGCTTTGTTTATGGGGGAACTTACACATGGATTGGTGGCTCCACCAACTAGGTCGTTAGCAATCCCCGTAGCTCTAGCCTTGATGACAATTATTGTTGCAATTGGCGCTGGCATTTACAAAAAGGGAATTAAAGGATTCATTAAAAGATTATTTCATCCATTGCCTTTTTTATTTCCGTTTAATTTATTAGAGTTTATCACAAAACCATTATCGCTAAGTATGCGATTGTTTGGTAACATATTAGGAGCTTATATTTTAATGGAGCTACTATTCGTAAGTCTTCCATGGGGTATTCCAAGCATTGCTTGTATGTACTTCGATTTATTTGATGGAGGATTACAAGCATTTGTCTTTGTACTTCTGACAGTACTATACATCTCAGAAGAAGTCAGAGAAGAAGAATAATTGATTGGTGGTGAAATGAATGGAAATGTTAGGTTTAATAGGTGCTGGTATCGCAGTATTCACTGGCTTAGGTGCCGGAATTGGTATTGGTATCGCAACTGGTAAAGCAGCTGAAGCCGTTTCAAGACAACCAGAAGCATCAGGAAAAATTCAAACTATCTTATTATTAGGAGCTGCTCTTGCTGAGGCAACAGCTATCTACGGTTTAGTCATTGCAATAATGATTATGGGTAATATGTAAGACGTTTAACGATGAAACTTCAAGTTGCTTTTTTAACTTGAAGTTTTAATAGTTATCGTAAATAGAAATGGAGTTAAAATATGGAAATAGATAAGGAATTTTGGACAACACTATTTTTTACTGTATTAAATATCTTAATTTTGTATTTTATTTTAAAAAAGATATTGTTTAAACCTGTCACAAAGTATATGGAAACTCGTTCAAATAAGATAAAAGAAGCTTTAGATATGGCTGAAGAAACTAAAGCGAAAGTTGAGGCAATGGAAGAAGAACATCAAGCAAGATTAAAAGAAGCCAAAGAAGAAGGTATTGCGCTTGTAAATAGTTATGAGCAAAAAGCTAAGAAAGAATATGATAATATCATAGCTAAAGCTAAGAAAGATTCAGAAATGTTGATTGAAAATACGCGAAACGAACTAGTAGTAGAAAAAGAACAGTTAATTTCTAGTATTAAAACTGAAATTTCCGATCTTGTCTTAGAAGCGAGTGAAAAAATCTTAAATAAAAATTTAGATAGTAAAGCTAATAAAGAACTTGTTGAAAAATTTATTCAAAATGAAAAATAGAAAAGGGTGAGAATATGGCTGTGGTAAGTACAAGATATGCTGAAGCTCTCCTAAGTTCAGCCAGTAATACAGATAAAGAAAAATTTTGTGAATACTTAAATGATTTATCGACATTATATACTCAAACTGAATTTAAAGGAATAATTGATAATCCGAGGATATCTAAAGCTGATAAATTAAATGTTATCATGGAGATAATCCCAAACAACCAAGTTTTTATTAACTTTATTGCATTATTATTACAAGAAAATAGGATTAGGTTTATTGATGATATTGCTTTTAAATATACTGAAATGATCGACAAATTAAATAAATTAATTAAAATAGAAATAATTTCACCATATGACCTTAGCGAAAAAGAAGTAAAAGATATTGCATTAAAATATCAAAAAATTTACGATGCTAATAAAGTTGATTACAAAGTTAAAATTGATGCAACTTTAATTGGTGGAATTAGAGTCATATGTAAAGCTGATAACAAGATATATGATGATACAATTAAAACAAAATTAAATGAAATACTGTAAAGGAGGAAAACAAGTGTTAATTAAACCAGAAGAAATTAGTGATATTATAAGAAAAAAAATTAACGACTACGATTCCAAAATGAAAATAGAAGAGGTTGGTTATGTTATTGAATCAGGAGACGGTATTGTTAAGATATATGGTCTTAAAAATTGCATGGCTGGCGAATTAATTGATTTTGATGATGGAGTCTATGGTATGGCAATGAACCTTGAAGAGGAAAATGTTGGTTGCGTATTATTAGGTGGTCAAACCCAAATTAAAGAAGGAAGTATTGCCAAAAGAACAGGCAGGCCAGTTAGTGTTGGGGTTAGTGAAGACATCATTGGCCGAGTTGTAAATCCGCTTGGTGAAGTTCTAGATGGTAAAGAGCCTTATAAAATAGATGAATATCGTGACGTTGAATTTCTTGCGCCAAGTGTTATGGTTAGAAAATCAGTTGATACCCCATTACAAACTGGTATTTTAGCGATTGATTCAATGGTTCCAATTGGAAGAGGTCAAAGAGAATTAATTATCGGAGATAGACAAACTGGAAAAACAGCTATTGCCGTAGATACAATTATTAATCAAAAAGGTCAAAATGTCATTTGTATTTATGTCGCCATTGGTCAAAAATCTTCATCAGTAGCTGGAGTTGTAGATACATTAAAGAAAAACGGAGCTATGGATTATACAATTGTTGTTTCCTCAACGGCTAGTGATTCTGCTCCAGTTCAGTATTTAGCTCCTTATGCTGGTTGTGCAATTGCTGAATACTTCATGTTCGCTGGAAAAGATGTATTAATCGTTTATGATGATTTGTCAAAGCACGCTCAAAGTTACCGTGCAATGTCATTATTATTACGTCGTTCACCAGGCCGTGAAGCTTATCCAGGGGATGTATTTTATTTACACTCTAGACTGCTAGAAAGAGCAGCTAAGTTAGACGATGAACATGGCGGCGGATCCATTACAGCCCTACCAATAATTGAAACTTTAGCCGGGGATGTATCAGCATACGTTCCAACTAACGTAATTTCTATTACTGACGGGCAAATCTATTTAGAAAGTGAGTTATTCTTTGGTGGACAAAGACCAGCGGTAAACCCAGGCTTATCAGTATCACGTGTTGGGGGTTCGGCTCAAATTAAGGCTATGAAAAAACTATCAGGTAGGATCAGAATCGATTTAGCACAATATCGTGAACTTGCTTCATTCGCTCAGTTTGGTTCGGAACTTGATAAAGCCACTCAAAACAAATTAATTCAAGGTGAAAGAATTCTAGAGCTATTAAAACAACCACAGTATCAGACTTTATCTGTTGAAAAGCAAGTGGTTATGTTATATGCTGCTGTTCACGGCTATTTAGCGGATATTGAAAATAAAGACGTTAAAGAATTTAACAAAGGGTTAGTTGAACACATTTTAGAAAAACATTCAGATATTCTAGAAGAAATTAAAACTAAAAAAGACCTTAATAAAGAATTAGAAGAGAAAATAGTTTCAAGCATCAATGAATATAAAAAAATTTTTAAATTATAGAAAAGAAGGTGAGGTAACTTGGCTAGTGCAAGAGAAATCAAACTAAGAATTAGAGGTGTTGAGGGCACTAAAAAGATAACTAAGGCTATGAAATTAATTGCTGCCTCTAAATTAAAAAAAGCTCGTGAAATGCATGAGAAAACTTTACCATTCTTCAAACATATTCAAGATGTTATGATTGATATAATGCAAAGCACACCTGAAATGAAATTAATTTACTTTGATAAACGTGAAAATAAGCCAGATCGCAAAAAAGCTTACATTGTTATTTCTTCTGATAGTGGACTTAATGGAGGATATAATACTAACGTTATTAAAGAGGCTACTAAAATTATCGATAAAGAAAATAGTGTCGTTTTCCCAATTGGTAACGTTGTTAAGAATTACATGCTTAAAAATGGTTATAACGTTGTTACTGAAAATGGCTCATCATCATACAGTGTAACAACAATTACCGCTGCTGAAATTGCTAAACACATGGTTAAACTATTTAAAAACGGTGAAATCGATGAATTGATTTTAGTTTATACAGAAATGGAATCTGTAATGAATTTAGTTCCTCACACGATTAAACTTTTACCGCTTGAAATTAGGAATTTTAAAATGAAAGCCGATAAAACTGTTACAGTTTTAGAGTTTGAGCCAACACCAGAAAAAGTATTTGAACGTTTAACTAATCAATATGTCAAAGGTGTCCTTTATGGTGGCATGGTTGAATCATTTGTTAGCGAACACTTTGCTAGAATGAATGCCATGGATAGCGCTACCACAAATGCTGAAAAAGTATCAAAAAAATTAAATCTTGATTATAATAGAGCTAGACAACAAGCTATAACGCAAGAAATATCTGAAATTATTGGTGGAGCTATGAACACCAACTAATTTATAAGAAAGGGTGATTATATAATGAATGAAGGAAAAATATCACAGATAACCGGTGCTGTTTTAGATATAAAATTTGATAGTGATAAATTACCTAATCTTTATAATGCGATAAATATTCCTTTTAATGATGGTAAAATTGTTGCTGAAGTTATGCAGCATCTTGGAAATGATACTGTAAGATGTGTTGCTATGTCTTCAACTGATGGATTGCAAAGAGGAATGAAAGCTATCGATACTGGGGCACCAATATCTGCTCCAGTTGGTGAAGAAGTATTAGGAAGAGTATTTAATATTTTAGGTGAAACAATCGATGGAAAAGAACAAATAAAATCGGCTGATAAATGGCCAATTCATCGTGATGCTCCAAAATTTGTTGAACAAAAACCAGTAACTGAAATGTTCGAAACCGGCATTAAAGTTATTGACTTACTTGCGCCTTATGCCAAAGGTGGTAAAGTTGGTTTGTTTGGCGGAGCTGGAGTTGGTAAGACCGTTTTAATTCAAGAATTAATTAGTAGTATTGCTAATGAGCATGGAGGGTATTCAGTATTTACTGGAGTTGGTGAACGTTCAAGAGAAGGTAATGATTTAATTAATGAGATGACTGAATCCGGTGTTATTAATAAAACTGCTTTAGTCTTCGGGCAAATGAACGAGCCCCCTGGGGCTAGAATGCGTGTAGCGCTTACTGGGCTAACGATGGCAGAATATTTCCGTGATGTTAAACATCAAGATGTATTATTGTTTGTCGATAACATTTTTAGATTTATTCAAGCCGGATCAGAAGTTTCGACATTATTAGGAAGAATTCCGTCAGCTGTTGGGTATCAGCCAACCCTTTCAACCGACGTTGGGGCTCTTCAAGAACGTATTACATCTACTAAAAATGGATCTATTACTTCTATTCAAGCTGTGTATGTACCTGCTGATGATTACACTGACCCAGCACCAGCAACAACATTTGCTCACTTAGATGCCGTAACCGCACTTTCAAGATCCATTGCCGAGTTAGGAATTTATCCAGCGGTTGACCCACTTGAATCAAATTCAAGAATTATGGATCCAGCTATTTTAGGTGAAGAGCACTATAACACTGCTCGTAAAGTTCAAGAGATTTTACAAAAATATAAAGAATTACAAGATATTATTGCTATTTTAGGTATGGATGAGTTATCTGATGAAGATAAAAAGATTGTATATCGTGCTAGAAAAATTCAAAAATTCTTATCACAACCATTCTTCGTCGGTGAACAATTTACCGGTATCCCAGGGAAATATGTTCCAATTAGTGAGACGATTAGAGGATTTAAAGAAATTATTTCTGGTAACATGGATAATTATCCTGAAGATGCCTTCTTTATGGTAGGAACGATTGATGAGGTCATCGAAAAAGCTAAAACAATGGAATAGTAGGTGAGATAATGAGTAAACTTTTTAAATTTGAAGTTGTTACTCCAACAGGAATTTTTTATGAAGACGAAGTAGAATTTATTAGCTTTGAAGCAGCTAATGGTGAAATGGGAGTTATGGCTCAGCATGCTCCAATGTTAGTAGCCAATAAACCATGTACTTTAACAATTGAAAAAAGCAAAGACAAAAAATTTGCTTTTATCAGCGAGGGATTTATTGAGATTACACCAGAAAAAGTATCTGCTATTGTTGACTTAGCTGATTGGTCCAACGAAATTAATACCGAAGAAGTTATTAGAGCTAAGAGAATTGCTGAGGAAGAATTGGAAAGCAAAACTCATGATATGGGACGCAAAATCGAATTAAAAGCTTCAATAGAAAGAGCATCAGCGGCTATTAAAACAGCAAGTATAAGAGATTAACAGGTTCTTTGTCAAATAGTGTTGGTGAACATTAATTTGATAAATGTAACTATAATGAAGGATGAAGAAAATCATCCTTTTATAATACCCTTAATTAAGAAAACTCTGGCAATAAAATGGGAATATTT
>CALVRM010000036.1 GCA_944358695.1 uncultured Bacilli bacterium
CTTTTTGCGTATCTTAATGCTGTTTTGCATTTCATATAAGTATTATATAAATCTTTTAAACTATAACCTATTGGAACAATGCCATTGCTATTATAATTGCAAAACAATATTTCATCGGCTTGGTTAATAAAATATTCTGCTTTCTTAATATTGGTATTCTTCTTATATGTTTTCTTGTCATATAATTTAGTAACATCAAAATCTTTATATTTCATGCCACCAAACCAATTCTTGTCTATGTAATTCTTTATTTCTTCTCTAAAAGTATAAGATGGCTTAGATACTAATAAAATATGTAAATGCCAATCTACCTCTATATTATTTTTATAAGGATGTATCTCTTTTACCTTTTTAGGGCGACCAACTTTCCCAGTATGTTCATAATGCACATAGGTACTATTACCCTCAGTATTACTAATACATACCATTGCTGTTGCCGACCAATTCTTTTTCTTACAAATATATCTAATCTTTTCAATTAGTCTTTTCGCATATCTTCTCGCCTCATCTTTATCTTTAAACTTAATATCAATATCAAAACTAGACATTCCTAACTTACTTTTTGCCATTTTTCCACCATTTTTACAAAAACTTAAATGTTAATGTGTTCTACCTTCCATATTTTATAAGCATTTTTTACATCATAAGTTTTAATGCCGGTGGGGTGGAATGCCAGCAATGACATTAGAGTATGCATTAAATACTAATGGTATAAGTAGTGATCAAACTAATATTGATACAAGTGTTGATTTTGCTTCAATGTCAGGAGCTTTTATTGGGGGAAATGGAGATTTTGTAACTTTGTTTGAGCCTACTGCTTCAGAACTCGAAAAAGAGGGCTATGGATATATCGTCACTTCTGTTGGCCAGTTGGGCGGTGTTGTTCCTTATACAGCGTATAATGCCAAAAAAAGTTATATTGAAGATAATCCTAAAGTAATTGAAGGATTTACTAAAGCCACACAAAAAGGATTAGACTACATTCATAACCACACAGCAAAAGAAATTGCCGAAGTAATTGCTGATTATTTTCCAGATACCGCTAAAAATGATTTAGTAGATATTGTACAAAGATATATCGACAACGATTCATGGTTTGATACGACATATATCACCGAAGAAGACTTTGACCATATTCAAGATATTATTGATAATGCTGGTAAATTAGATAAAAAAGCGCCTTACGATAAATTAGTAGATAATACTTATTCTAAAAAATAATGGAGATTCTAAAAGTAAGAAACTTAAGAAAAATTTATCACACTAAACAAGGAGAAACTTTAGCTGTTGATAATTTTTCTTTTAATTTAAAAGAAGGCGAATTTATCGCAATTGTTGGGCCTAGTGGATGTGGCAAATCAACAATTTTATCAATATTGTGTGGTCTTGAAAAAGCTTCTGGAGGAGAAATAACTATTGAACCTAATTTAAAATTTGGATATATGCTACAAGGTGATAATTTATTTGAATGGGAAACTATATTTAAAAATTGTCTTCTGGGATTAGAATTAAATGGCGAAGTTACTAAAGAAGACAAAGAGTATGTTAAACATTTACTTAAAACTTATGGTCTTGGGGAGTTTATGAATGCCCATCCATCTAATCTTTCGGGCGGAATGCGTCAAAGGGTTTCTTTGATACGAACTTTAGCAACTAAACCTGACTTACTATTTTTAGATGAACCATTTAGTGCCTTAGACTATCAATCACGATTAGCGGTTTCTGATGATGTTTATAAGATTATTAAGAAAGAAAAAAAGAGTGCGATTATGGTAACCCACGATATTAGTGAAGCAATAAGTATGGCTGATAAAGTAATTGTGCTTTCACAAAGACCAAGTACTATTAAAAATATTTATGATATTAAACTTTCTAATAAAAGTACACCAATTAATAATCGCAAAGCGAAAGAATTTGCTAAATACTATGATTTGATTTGGAAGGATATTGATTATCATGTTTAGTGCGGAACATAAGGCTTATCTTCGGAAAATCCGGCTTAATAAATTTTTAATTCGTTTTACCCAAATAATAATTATTGTTCTAATTGTGATTCTATGGCAATTGGCGGCAAATTTTGGATGGATTAATACTTTTATATCTTCAAGTCCAAAGGCAATTGTAAATACAATTATTAGCCTATATAATGATGGTTCTTTATTTCACCATATATGGGTAACATTTTATGAAGTAATAGTAAGCTTTGTCGTAGGAACTTTAATCGGTATTGTTATAGCAACTTTGCTTTGGCGATTTAAGTTTTTAGCTAAAGTACTAGATCCTTATTTGACTGTTTTAAATAGTCTGCCTAAAGTTTCTTTAGGTCCAATTATTATTATAATTGCTGGAGCAGGTACTGGTTCTATTATTTTAATGGCATTGTTTATATCAGTTATTATTACAATTATGGATGTTCATCAAGCTTTTATCAATACTGATTTGAATAAAATAAAATTACTGCAAAGCTTTAAAGCTAATCAAAGGCAAATATTTATAAAACTTATTTTGCCAAGTAACTTTCAAAATATTATTAGTGTCCTTAAGGTCAATTTAAGTTTAACCTTTATCGGCGTAATTATGGGAGAATTTCTAGTTTCGAAAGCTGGTGTCGGTTACTTGATTATGTATGGCTCTCAAGTATTCAATCTCAATCTAGTAGTAACCGGAATTATCTTGCTGGCAATTATGGCAAGTGTAATGTATTATTTAATTCTTTTCTTAGAAAAAAGACTCTCTAAAAAATAGAGAGTTTCAGACTGTTGACAAAAAAATATGTTAATAGTCTTTTTATTTTAGGAAAAATAGTATATAATGGAAATGCGAGATGACTTATCATATCCAAATTTAAGTCACATATATCTCGCTTTTTATATGCGAATATGAGATAATATAAATGGATATGGTAAGGAAGTGATAAATATAGCAATGACAAAACAAAAATGTAAAAAAGATTGTATAATAATGAATACATTAAATGAATTAGTACCTAAGGAACACTTAGTAAGGAAACTAGATAACTGCATAGATTTATAGATGAATTAGTAAAAGATTTATATAGTCCATTAGGAAGACCTAGCATTTCGCCAGTGGTACTTTTTAAATTGATATTCATAAATATAATATCAAAAAAGATATTAAAAAAATGTTTTTAGAATCAATAAATAAATTATCATTTATAACAATAGTGATGCAATTAAATTAGATGATAGTCAAAGTTTAGATAATTTATTAAGCAATATTCTTGGGCTATTAGAATCAGAAAAGAACTTAAAGAATCTAAAATAAAAGTGTATAGTTAGTGGTGGTGATAGATATGATTATAACAATGAAAGAAGAGGGATCACGATTTGGTGGTCGTGTTGGAGCAGTTATTTATAACGAAGACAAAACAAAAGTTCTTTTGGAAAATCAAGATAATGGTAGATATATGTTTCCAGGTGGAAGAATTGACGTTCACGAGGATAGTGCAAATTCTATTAAAAGAGAATTAATCGAGGAACTTAATTTAAAGGCAGATTTAAAATTAAAATATATTGTTGAAATGTTTTTAGAATCTCCAAAAACAAAGTATCACGAAATAGGTTTTTATTATTTAACAGTAATTAATGAAAAAGATGTAGCTAATAATTTTAAGTCTTTAGATGGTGATGGAGTATTTGAATGGATTCCAGTATCAGAATTAAATAATTATAAAATTATGGCAAAACCTATTAAAAATAAAATTGCTAATAGTGAAATAGAACCAGATATTTTAGAACATATAGTATATAGGGAATATTAATTTTTAAGTACAAAATATATACTTTCAGACTGTTGATAGAAAAAATATGTTAATAAATTTTTAAATTTAATAAAAATATTATATAATAGAAATGCGAGATGACTTATCATATCCAAATTTAAGTCACATATATCTCGCTTTTTATATGCGAATACGAGATAATATAAGTGGATATGGTAAGGGAGTGATAAATATAGCAATGACAAAACAAAAATATAAAAAAGATTGCATAATAATGAATACATTAAATGAATTAGTACCTAAGGAACACTTAGTAAGGAAATTAGATAACTGCATAGACTTATAGAAGAATTAGTAAAAGATTTATATAGTCCATTAGGAAGACCTAGCATTTCGCCAGTGGCACTTTTTAAATTGATATTCATAAATATAATATTTGAAATAAAGTCAATCGGAAGGACAGGTAATATTGCATATAGATGATTTTTATGTGTCATAATTTAAAGAAAATGGCTAATTGGAGGCGGACAACATCATCTAATATTGGCTTAACTGAGCTTAATTTCAGAAAAAATATCTCAAATTCTAAATTTTGTCATGGAAAAAGCAGTATATTTAATTTGAATATACTACTTTGTCAACATTCTGAGGCTCTTTAAAAAATAGAGAGTTTTTATGATGCTTAAATTGTAAGCAAAGTAATATTTTTTAATATGACATAGCAAGTTATAAAAAACTGTCTAAAGATTAAACAACGTTTTAGCTATATTTATTTTAATTCTTCGCTAGCTTTAGCATTTAAATCCAAATCTGCTAGTCTTCCTAACTTATAAGCATAATATCCAGCAGCGCCAATCATAGCTGCATTATCAGTACAGTATTTGATTTCGGGAATGATTAAATTAACATCATTTGCCTGGCATTCTTTGGTAAGACTTTCTCTTAGTCCACTATTAGCGGCGACACCGCCTGCGACAATTAAATTAGTCACATTATATTCTTTTAATGCGTGCATAGTTTTCTTGGTTAAGATTTCAACCACTCTATTTTGAAATGAGGTCGCCATATTAGCTTTGTTAATTTCCTTGCCTTTTTGTTTTTCATTATGAACTAAGTTTATAACTGCGCTTTTTATTCCGCTAAAGCTAAAATTATAAGAATTGTCATTTAAAGGTAGCGGTAATTTATAGGTATCAACTCCTGTATGTGCTAATTTATCGACAAGAGGCCCTCCTGGATATGGAACATTAATTACCCTAGCCACTTTATCATAAGCTTCACCAACAGCATCATCTAATGTTCCACCTAAATGTTTAAACTTATAATCTTCAGGCATATAGAACAAATTAGTATGTCCACCACTGACAACTAGGGCAATCAATGGAAACTCTAGCGGTTTAACAAGATTATTGGCATATATATGTCCGGCATGGTGATGAACTGGTATTAATGGTTTATTATAAATAAAAGCCAATGTTTTAGCCGCCATTAAGCCAATTAGCAATGAACCAATTAAACCTGGTCCATAGGTAACAGCAATTGCTGTAATGTCGTCCATTGTCATGTTTGCTTTAACTAAAGTTTCTTCTAAAACTAAAGTTATATTTTCTATATGCATTCGACTAGCAATTTCTGGCACCACGCCACCATAATTAGCGTGTGTCTTCATTTGGGATAAAATAACTGTGGCTATTTCTTCACGGCCATCTTTAATAATAGAGGCACTAGTTTCATCACAGCTAGTTTCAATGGCTAAAATATATGTACTCATAACTTCACCTCAATTCTTTAACCATTAAAATGGCATTTTTATTATTATAGTATTTATCTCTAACCGCCTTTTTTATAAAACCATATTTCTCATATAATTTAATAGCTGGAATATTATCTTCTTCGACTTCTAGCGAAATCGTTTTACACTTATTTTTGAAAATATCTTTTAAAGCAAAATTTAATAGTTTACCGCCAATGTTTTGACGACGATATTTATTAACGACTAAAATATAATTTATTTCAGCTCGGTCATAAATAATGCTATAAGAAACAAGCCCAACTATTCCATTTAAATAATAAACGGCAATTTTTTCAAATGGATCATTTTGTTGTTGATATCCACCAAAGTTCTCCCTTAATATAGTATCAATAGTAGTACTATGTTCTCTAAATTCAATCATTTTGCTTGTTTAAATTTTCTTCGGCTTCAGTAAGCTTTAAATAATTTGGATTTAAACGATGGGGATTGATTCCAGGTTCACGCTCGTGCTTTCTTATAATCTTCAAAATATCAATGTTTGGTTTAATAGCACTAACAATGTTATCGTAACTAATATACGTCCCCTGTTGATCTATGTCTTTAAGTAAAATATATTTATCCCTAAATATATTAGTTAAATCTTTGTCATAGCCACCAGCATATACAAAACCACGCCTAGCATCAATTAAAGCAATATTATTGGAGCTAGGTGTTCCACTGGCAATAACTTCTAATGAAGAAATTGGAACAACTGGAATCTTTAAAGACCATGCCATAGTTTTAGCAACTGTTAAACCAACTCTAATTCCCGTAAAAGAGCCTGGACCATTAACGGCAAATATTTTATCTAAGTCTTGGGGAACAATTCCTGCCTGGTCGAAAGCCATAGATATTTTAGACATAATTGCACTTGACATATCGGTTCCAACTTTTTCATTAAAAAGATATTTTATTTCGCCATTAACAACAACAGCGACTACTAAAGTAGCAGTCGCTGAATCTATGAATAAATATTTCATAATACGGCCTCACATAGTTCTTCATATTCTTTACCGTGCGGTGTTACTATTAAAACTCGTGAATTCTCACCAGCAACTTTGATTTTAATATCAAGTCTATTCTCTGGCAGAATATCTTTGATTGTGTTGGCCCATTCAATGATTACTACTCCGCCTTTACTAAAATATTCTTCAATCCCTACACCTTCAGTATTACCATCTAGGCGATAAACATCCATATGATATAATGGTAATTCGCCTTCATATTCTTTAATAATTGTAAAAGTAGGTGAAGTTACACTTTCTCTAATACCTAATGCATTGGCAAATCCTTTTGTAAAAACGGTTTTTCCGCTGCCTAATTCTCCATTTAAACAAATAACCATATCAGGAAACTTCTCTGATTCTAAATTTTCAGCAAACTCGATTGTCTCCATTTCACCACGTGTTGTTACTCTATATTCCATTATTATCACCAAATTTATTATATCAAAAAGACGGAACGATGTACAATAGTTTTTATAATTTTTTCTCTGTCCATTAGTACTTTAATTATGAAATTTATTAAAGATTTTATTTAATATTGTACTATTAAAAATCTATCAAATATTATTAGGCCAACCTTTGACTTTTTTAGGCATTATTTTACGGTCTATTAGTCAATAAATTATTGCTAGTGCGATTAGAACAAAAAAACAGTCTCATAACATTATACATTTAGTAACATTATTAAAAGATATATCTTTTTAATTAATTATTTTTACAATATAAAAAGACTGTAAAGTCTTTTGCACAAAAAAAATTCGCAACGTCTTATCTTAGCTTACACTATTGTCAGCGCTGAAGTGCTTAACTTCTGTGTTCGGGATGGGAACAGGTGTATCCACTTCGCTATCGTCACGAATTAAATATAGAGAAATAATTCTCTGAAAACATGATAATGTGATTTTAAAAATATCTTTAAGAAAAATCAAATAGGATTAAATCCTCGACCTATTAGTACTAGTCAGCTCAACATGTCGCCATGCTTCCACCTCTAGCCTATCAACCTCATCGTCTTTAAGGGGTCTTACTTCATAAAGAATGGGAAATCTCATCTTGGAGTTGGCTTCCCGCTTAGATGCTTTCAGCGGTTATCCATTCCCTACATAGCTACTCTGCACTGCCACTGGCGTGACAACAGATACACCAGAGGTAAGTCCATTCCGGTCCTCTCGTACTAGGAACAGCTCTCCTCAAATTTCCTACGCCCACGACGGATAG
>CALVRM010000037.1 GCA_944358695.1 uncultured Bacilli bacterium
CCGAAGTAATACTTCCCGTTTTACTTCCAGTATAATTAAAGGTTCCCGTAAGCGCACTATTGTTTTCATCAAATAGTTCAACTTTAAATGTAAAATCTCTTGTAGTTTCTCCGGCTGTTCCTGTTACCGTCTTACTTAATGTTAAATTACCTTTAGTTAAAGTATTAGTAATCAAAACGTTTTTCTCATTAACGCCATCAGTATAATTATAATTAACACCATAATTCACAGGAACTTCTTCCTCTACTGTATAGTTATATAAATTTCCATCACTATCATATTTATCAAGATTATCAAAACTAGCTTTCCAGTTATTATTTGCATTTAAAACTTTAAATACTTTATTACCATTATCTAAAACGTATTCATTATTTTGTTTTAAATAAACATTTACATAACTAGGACGATCTTTATAATTATTATCATCCCAAGTTTTTTGAACATTTACATTAGTTTTAGAATAATTGTTATTTATATAGAAAGTCCAAGTATCCTTTTTTTCACTAATATAATCAGGATATTCAGTATCATCAGTTCCTGGATAAACAAAATATCTCTCTTCATTATCTAAAATATAACCATCGTTGGTTTTAGTTTCAACTAATTTATATACATGGTCATAAGCAATACCACTATAACTAGCATAACCTTTACTATCAGTAACTAACGTATCTATAACTTTTTCTTCACCAGTTAATCTAAAACTATCTCCAGAGCCTTCATATTCACACTGAATTAATTCAAATTCAGCACCTTTCATTGGTGTGTTCATAACCCCGTCTTTATATTTATAAACATAAATTATTTTACTATCACCAGTTGAAGTGGCAGAACTTTCTAAAACGCCTCCAATAAGTTCATAACTATCTTCAGTTGCCTCTTCATCATAACCATAAATTTTAACATTGTTATAAGCATTTTCACTGGTTAAATCTTCACCTACTGAAAGGTTTACTCTTGCTTTATAAGTAATTGTCAAAGCTTTACTATCAGGAACTGTAATTGTCAAAACTCTTGTATCAGGATCCCAAGTATAATCGTTCCATACTTCTCCATTAACTTCTAAAGACCCCATAATGAATGCTAGAGCCGTTCCCGTCCGGTCATCTAAAGTAATTGTCTCGGAATCTTTATCTAAATCTAAAGCTCCTTTATTAACTTCAATAGTATAATGGACATCTGGAGCGGTTAAAGCATTATAAACAGCCTCTTTATCAACTAATTTTGTAACACTGCCACTAATAGAAGCGCTAACCTCTGGATATTTCTTACCATCAATTGTAATATAAGCTTTATTTACATAAGTTTTTTCACTAAACGCCTCAAGAGCTCTACTTTGATAGAAAATTGATACTCCATTATCCCCTTGAATTTTATCCATATAATCAGTAATATCAAATGTTAAAACATTCTCATTTATTGTTGGTTTTAAACTGTATATTGTATAAGGATTTTTATTTAAAACTAATTTAGCTGAGCCTTCTACATATTCCATACCATCAGGAATAATATCATCAATATAAGCTTTTTCTGTTCCTTCTGGCATTTGATCAATATCTATTTGCCATGATACTACGCCAGTTTCGTGAGAATTTTCACTACCTTTATTGTCAACATATTTAGTAATATAATTACTTTTCTTATTATATTCATAATAAGCATCATCACTAACATTAATACCACCAGCAGCCGTTACAACCGCTTCATTAACAAAGATGCTAGAAGAACTATTATCAAAGTTTGTATCATATGAAATATCGAAAATATCGCCTAAGTTAACATCACCAAAATTTATTTCAAAGCCATAATCAGTTTTAGTAAAAACATAATCGGTATCACCAATAAAAATTCCATTAACTTTTACAGATTCTTCAATTAATGTTAAGCCAGTTCCTAAAATATCTTTAAAAATGACATTTTTAAGGCCAGTTTCTGGAGCTGTTAAAACAGAGTTCCAAGTTAAAATTGCCTCTTTTTCATTAGCGCTGCTTAACTCTTTGTTAATAACTGGTGGCCCTGTTTGGACTATCGCCTCAGCTTTATAAGCTGTACTTCCTAAATTAATAATGGCAGTATTTTTTACCTCACCTTCATATTTTCCATTATCAGTAACAATTGCCCCGGTCTCAATGACATATACTTTTTCTCCAGTTGGATCTGGAGCAAATGTATAACCTTTTGCTAAATCATCAGGTGTTATTCTTAAAGTTGATAATACTGGATCACTATCGTTTATATCAGTTTCATAAACATATAAATATTTACCGGCAATTAAAGTCGCTTCATTAATATATTGATTTTCACCTAAAACATCAGTTAAAGTTACACCTTTTTCCCCAGGCATAACATAAATAGTCCAGTTAACAGCACCATTATTATAATTTCCATATTTTAGTACTGCACCTTTCCCAGTTTCTATTGTAGTACTATCGTAAAGCCAAGTAGGATTTTCCTTACTAATAACTCCGGCGATGTTAGTTAAATTCATAAAAGTTTGATATTGATTATTTCCATCATTATAATCCCAAATAAAACCTTTATCATCAACATCGGCTCTATATGTTACCGTAATTATATCATCATTAGCCATTTTATCTATCATAAATATAAATTCAACTGTTGTATCACCAAAAGCACGGTCATAATAAATATTAACACTATCAGTAATATCTTTTCCATTTTTCTCGATTTTAATTGAATTTTTATCTAGGTGCAAATAATCACCTAAATTATCCCCAATTATAACTTCAGTATTTTCTTCTACTGATTTAACTTCTAATTTATACTCGTAAGTATCAGTATCAATTTTTTTATTAATAGTTTTATTTAATGATAAAGAACCTTCTGGCTGAACATACACCGGAAAAGTGCCTACACCTGGTATTTCCAAGTCAACGCGTCCACCATTTTCCCCTGGAGTAGTATCACTAGTAACTTCCCCAGAAACATTTAAAGTTCCAATAATATTACTTTGTTTTACAAAGTCTTCATCAGTATATCTTATCGTCACTTTATTATTACTAATATTATAGTATCCAACGATTTCACTACCATCTCTAACTGGTCCATTTTCGATATTTGAAAACTTTAAATTAGACGGAAGTTCATAAATAAATGTATCATTCGTTGTTAAAATAAGTCCAGAATTAGGTAAATTCCAAGCCAAATGAATATCAATTAAATCACCATATTCCACTGGGAAAACAGTAGAAGAATTAATTTTTTCTCCATTAATCATAACGTAACAGTCAGAAAGGGTTAAATAATTTTCTAAATTATATTCTCTGCCTTCCGTAATTTCACTACCTATACTAAGTGGCGAAATAGCAACCTCATTTTTATTACTTTTATTTTGACTACCTCCTGTAAAAATAGCCAGCGCCCCAATTGTTACTACTAATACAATGAATAACAACTTACTTTTAGTCATACAAATCCTCACTTTCTTAAGAAAATAACTATATTTTATCATAAAATATGAAAACAGCAATAAAAATTTACAAAAAAAGTAAATTTACTTCCGCAAATTCTTACTTATCATTTCTTGATATTCCGATAACTGCTTTATCCTCGAAATAATTCTTCCTGCTTTAACAACCTCATCACCATTGTTCGTAACCGCCAAATGCCCTTCTAAAGCTTCGAGGTTTAAATTAGATGTAAAAAAAGTTGGTAATTTTTCATCCATTCGGTACTGCAATAATGGACATAATATTTCATCGCGGCTCCAAGCCGTAACACTTTCCGCCCCAAGATCATCAATCAAAAGTAAAGGTGCTTTTTTAACTGCATCGTATTTATCTTTAAATTCGTTTTTATATTCAGAATTAAAAGACGTTTTTAATTCGCGCAAATACTCCGGCCAAAAAACAATCGCACTTTTTATGCCTTCCTTGGCTAACTCATTAAACATTGCGGCAATTAAATAAGTCTTCCCAGAGCCAAAATTACCAGACAAAAATAAGCCTTTTTGCTTTTTATCTTCCTTATAATGTTTCATAAATTCCGTCAGCCAAATTATAGCCGAATATCTCTTTTTATCAGTTTTATAAATTTTAGCAAATGAAGCTTCTTTAATCTCCTTGGGTGCTTTATACACAAATGTATTTTTTTGATAACGATTTTGCTTATCAAGCTTTTGTTTATAGCGACACGGTTTATAACCAAATTCTAAATAACCTTCTACCATTTTAGGTAAATAAGCATAACCAGTTATCTTATTTTGACAAGCAACTATCCCTGGACAATTTTGACAGTGTTCATACTCTAAAGCGCACTCTTCTAAAGTAGAAGTGTATTTAATTAAAAGCTCTCTTTTTAACTTAGTTTTTATCACAAGTTCCTTAAAATATTTGTTTTGTAAAGCTTCATCATAAGCTTCATTTAACACTTCGGTCAAATTTGCTTTGGTCTTTTCCGCCATTTTATCAGCTAATTTTTGCATTTGTCTCACCTCTATTTTTTTAACATTGCCTCTAATTTAGCAATTTCTTCTGCGCTGGCTTCATCAGTTTCGATATTTTTATTGTACCACGCTGGCTTATCTTCTTTTTTAACAGTTTTCTTAGATGTTCTTATAGTATCATTTTCGCGCTTACAAATCTTCATTGCCGCCTCAACTGTTTTAATATTACTGCGTTTCCACTGCGCAGCAATAGCTAAAACATAATTTTTTGTTAATTTTTTGTTATTAATTTTTAAAACATAATCAATTAAAACATTAACTACTCCCGGTAACAGTTCATAATCAACTAACAAAGTTTCTAAAAGTTTCAATTCACTTTTGCTTGGTTTAATTCCCATATTTCTTCCAACTAGAAAATCATAAGGTGAAGTTGTTTCATAAGTGTATATCATTTTAGACATTTTTGAATCATCAGTAACTTGCTTTCTTAAATATTCTGGGTGGTTTTTATAAATTAATGAAGGCATTTCCCCTTTATGTTCAAAAGTATAATAATTCTGGCAGTTTTTCCTCAAAGCTTCTTTATCAATTATATGTTTTTCATTAACTGAGTTTCTAATTAGCTCAGTTAACTCTTCATCTTTTAAATTATAGACAAAAGCTAATTTATTAATTAAGGATTTAACATCTTTCGTAATAGAGCGCACATTCAAATATTCTTCTGGAATCAAACTTAAAACATTATTTAAATCAACTTGGTGATTCACAAGAATATCAACTTGATTGACTCCTCTTATATTCATAATGTTATCACTGACAAACGCTGAATCAGCCATATCAAAAGCCTCGCCAAAAGAAACTGTTACGTCTTCATAACCATTTAAATCTATTTTGGGAATTGAAAAAAATTGCACAACCTTTTTATATTCCTTTTTCCCTATATTATTTTGTAGTGCCACACCTAAAATTGGATTTTCTAAAAATTCTTTTGGCTCAAGTGGCGAATAGAGTTCATAAATATAATTATTTATACTTCCTTTTTTAACATATGATTTTAAAAGACCAATTGCCTCAATCTTTTCTCTAGCTTCTAATAAATCTTCAAGTTTTAACCTAGTTTTAACCATTAAACTATGATGGGTATATTCCGTCGATATAATTTGGCAACTATCTAAATCACTCCACAAAGTTAAATATAGATTAATTGCCACACTACCAATAACTGGCTGGTATAGCTTAAATAAAATATTTCGGTTTTCATTATCAAGAATAGTACGGTTTTTTACAATATAAGTATCAGCTGGTAATAAGTTTATTTTACTCATTATATCCCCCCAGTCTTTAGTGTCTTTTTTTCATTTTATCACATATTTACTTTTTAAAAAAGATATAAACATAAAAACAAGTTTTATTATTATAAAATATTATTAACCTTCTTCTAATAAAAATACCTTCCAAAGCTTATAAAAAATAGGCCAGTATTTTCAACTTCACCTACTTAAAAATATCATTTCAAAAGATAGTAATCACTTTTAATAGTATTTTGCTTAACTATCAGGTTACTACTTCATAATTTAATTACTTTATAATTTTACATTATGATATACGTGCTGAACATCTTCAACTTCATCAAGCATACTAATTAGCTTATTAAATATTTCTAAATCTTCCCCACTTAAAGTAACCTTCTCTTTAGAAATATAGCTTATTTCATCGATATCAAAACTAACGTTAGGTAACACTCTAGTAATAGCATCTTTAATATTAAACAAATCACTAGGCACTCCATAAACAACCACTTCATCATTATCAGTTTCAATATCTTGAACATCAATACCCGCTTCAATTAAAGTTTCTAATACAGCCTCTTCATCAAGGCCTTTAAAACTGACAATACACAAATGATCATACATGTAATTAACACTGCCTTGTGAACCCATCTTAACATGGCATTTATTAACCACAGCTCTTATACTACTGACACTGCGATTAACGTTGTCCGTTAAACAGCTAACAATTAGTGTAGACCCAGCTGGGCCAAATAGTTCATAATTTGTTTCAGTATAACTTTCATCTACCCCACTATTAACTTTATCAATCGCTCTATTAATAATATCGCTAGGTACTTGTTCCTTTTTAGCTTTTTCTACTAATCTTTTTAAAGCACTGTTGCTTTCAAGCTCCACGCCACCATTTTTAGCAGCTTGATATATTTCTCTTGCATACATTGAATATAACTTGGCTTTAGCTGCCCCTGTTTTTTGAATACTAGCTTTTCTAACCTCGTAAGCTCTTCCCATTATAATCTTCCTTTCTGTGCTTTTGCAAGAGCATCTTTTGCCGCATCTTGCTCAGCTGATTTCTTACTATGTGAGATTCCTTTACCATAAACAATTCCATCGATCATAACTTCAACTGTAAATTGGCGATTATGCGCTGGCCCTGTTTCGTTAACTACAACATATTCCAAACTACGTTTATCAGTCTGGACATATTCTTGCAGTACTGACTTATAATCATCAAAGAAATCCACTTCATGATTAAGAATATGAGGAATTACATTTTCTAAGAAAAACTGTTCGGCTTCTTTAAAGCCTTGATCTAAATAAATAGCCCCCAAAAATGATTCAAAAATATCGGCTACAATAGCTTTTCGATACTTTCCTCCACTTTCAGCTTCGCCCTTGCCTAATTTTAAATATTCATTTAACCCTAATTTAGTCGAATATTCATATAAGGCCGTCTCACAGACATAATGCGCTCTAAGCTTTGTCATTTCTCCTTCACTAATCGCAAAGTTATTATATAAATAATCACTCATCAATAATTCTAAAACAGCATCGCCTAAAAATTCCAAACGCTCATAACTTTCCGTTTTGTTTTCATTTGCATAAGACGTGTGTGAAAATGCGGTCTTATAAAGATTTATATTATTAGGTTTAATTCCCAGTTTTTCTAATAATTCCATTCAAATCACCTAATATATTATATCATAATTTCTAAGCTTTTAGAAGAAGATATCAAAATAATCAAGAAGTCTCATTTCCTCCTTTATTTTATCTGACTTTACTATTTTTACTTTATTATACTCCCTATGACAATATTTTTGGGTGAGAGTTATATTTGATTTACATTTCTAAATATTTTTAGTATAATATAAAAGGTGTAAATATGAAAAAAATATTAATCAAAATTATTAAAATATATCAAGCCATCCCTGGGCCATGGCACAACGCTTGCAGACACATTCCGACATGCTCCAACTACGCTATTGAGGCAATTACAACCTTCGGCACATTTAAAGGTAGCAAAATGGCTATTAGCCGAATTGTTAGATGTAACCCATGGGGCACTTCAGGATATGATCCAGTCATTAAGGAGGATAAACATGACTAAAATAAAAAAAACATTTGGAATTGTTCTCTCAATAGCTTTAATTTTCACCCTTTCTGGATGTAACTTTAAAAGAGATAACATGGAAGATATTGAAATTTATACCACTAATTACCCCACTGAATATATAACTAAAAGACTATATGGTGACCACAGTAATATTCACAGTATCTATCCAGATGGTATTAATATCAATACCTATAAATTAACCAATAAACAAATAAAAGATTATAGCAAAGCCGATTTGTATATTTTCACCGGTCTTAATCAAAAAGAAAAAAATTACGTTAGCAAATTCAGAGATAATAATCAAAATCTTAAAATCTTAGATACAACGCTTTCAATGGAATATACAAATAGCATAGAAGAACTATGGCTTGACCCTTCTAATTTCTTAATGATGGCTCAAAATATCAAAAAAGGATTTAACGAATATATTAGTAATTACTATTTAAATAATGATATCAATAAAAACTATGAAGAATTAAAAATCGAAGCATCTAATCTAGATGCTAAAATAAAACAAACAGTAGCAAATGCCGAAACCAAAATAATT
Organism: uncultured Bacilli bacterium; assembly: GCA_944358695.1. Lineage (GTDB taxonomy): Bacteria > Bacillota_I > Bacilli_A > RF39 > UBA660 > Coprosoma. Next base: position 8,355 of record CALVRM010000037.1, read on the forward strand.
GTTGCTTCAAACGATATGTTCAAATATCTTGAAAAATACGGTTTAACCGTTTATTCCTTAGAAAATAATAGTAATTTAACCACCAAGACTATTGAAGACGTTAAAAATCTAATCAACGATAATAAAGTTCACTATATATTTATCAAAGAAAATGAAGAAACTAATAAAACAATTAAAGACTTAATAGAAGAAACTGATATACAAACAATAAAATGGAATACCCTTACTAACATAAATGAAAATCAAAGAAGTGAAAATGAAGATTATTTTACAATTATGAATGAAAATATTGAATCACTAAAAAATGAACTATACAACTAGTTCATTTTTTGATACTTTACTACTCCTGAATAATACGTTTACTAGAGAAATACGTAAGTAAAAAATAGCAACCATATATAGCAATAATAAATAATGCGGTCAGTATAATAGATACTAACATCCCACTTCTTCCAAACACTGAAAGCATTTCATTCGCACATTTGATACCAAATATTGAATGAATAATTGCCAATAATAATGGTACCAAGAAAAAGATTCCTATTTGTTTAAACAGCGACTTATTGATCATATCATCAGCAGCTCCTATTTTTCTTAAAATTTGATAACGTTCTTTATTATCCAAACTTTCCGATAACTCTTTAAGCGCCAAAATTGCTGCTGAAGAAATTAAAAATATTATCCCTAAATATAAACCAATAAACGTCACAATAGCCCCAACACCTACCGCCGAATCATATAATTGCGTTTTACTACGACCACTCATATTATCTGGTAAAGTCATATCCTCTAACATGTTTTCAATTTTATCATATTCAGCATCATTGTCGGCATTATAATTAGCCAATAACACTCTATGAGATACCGGCACCTCAGCTAAAGCTTCATCTGGTAATACAAAAATCCCTGTATTACTATGACTAGTAGATAACTCAACAAAGCCAAAGACAATTTTATCATATTTAGGTTTGTATTCTCTACCACCTACTTTTAATTTAACACCGCCTTCTAAAGCCATGTTGCGATATTCAAGTACTTCCTCATAATCAGCTACAACCAAATACTCATCTTTCGCTAAAGAAAGCACTTCACTTCCATATTGCTTAGCCACCTTATTATAATCAGAAAGCTTCATTAAATTTTCTGGCATTTGATTATTATATTTAAACTCGTCAGAATAATTACGCATAACCTCTTTACCTAAAGCTGTTGCAACTGTTACATTTTTATCACGATAATAATTAAAACTAATAATATCCTTATAATTGTCTATATTAAAATTTAATCTTTCAAGTTCAGTTTCAATAGTCGCATCATTTCCATCCGTATATTGTAATATTTCAATGTCCATTGGTGTTACTTCTTTAAGATCTTTACTAACTGCTAAGTTTAAGGTCATTGCACTTGAAAATATTGTAATAGTTAAAAATAACAAAATACAAATAACACTCATTGAAAAAACCGTAGTATTAATTTTACTATTAATTTGTCTTAAAACAAACATATTCAAATTTTTTAAATATAATTTTTTATTTGCTTGAACAAGTCTCAAAACAAAACCAGAGACACCATAGAAAAATAAAAGTGTACCAATTATGCCAAGAATAATGCACAAAACAAATTGTTTAAAACTTATATTCATAATATTTACTGTTACCTGATAATAAGCATAACTTAAGATGGCAATTGAAATAACAAATATAATAATCGATAAGATGGGATTTTTAATCTTTACCTTTTCATTTTGTTTATTAGCCGTAATCAAGTTAATCAGTTTATATCGCGAAATAACAAACACATTTAAAACCATCACTAGTAAATACATAATACCAAAATAAATCATCGTTTTAAACATAGCAGCTGTCGATAACGAAAAAGTATAAGAAGACATATCTACTTCAAACATCTTAGCCACCACAATCGACATTAATTGCGAAAAGAATATTCCAACAACTAAACCTACTGCTAAAGATATAAGGCCTATTAGCAAAGTCTCAATTAATAATATTTTTGAAATATGGCCTTTACTCATTCCAAGGGTCATATAAATTCCAAATTCTTTTTTACGTTTTCTAATTAAAAATTTGTTAGCATAAATAATTAAAAACCCCAAGACAAACGATACAAAAACCGACACGCCCCCAAGTAAATTGTTCATAAGATTCATTATCTCTTTTTTAGACTTACTGACATCCATCATGGCTTGCTGTGAATCCATCGCATTAAACACATAAAATATAGCAACACCCAAAATTAAAGTTAAAAAATAAATAGCATAATCTTTAAAACTTTTTTTAATATTCTTCAAAGATAATTTAAAGAGCATCATTTAAATCTCCCCCAAGCAAAGTTACAACATCAATGATTTTATCAAAAAATTCCTTACGACTATCATTTCCGCGCACCAACTCATTAAAGATTTTCCCATCCTTGATAAATAAAATTCGATGACAATAACTAGCAGTAAACGCATCATGAGTTACCATCAAAATTGTTGCTTTTAATTCCTCATTTAAATATTCAAAATTTTCTAATAATTGTCTTGCAGATTTCGAATCCAAAGCTCCAGTAGGCTCATCCGCTAAAACTAACTTGGGATTAGTAATAATTGCACGGCCACTAGCCACACGCTGCTTTTCACCACCACTCATCTGGTAAGGATACTTTTGCAAAACATGCGTAATCCCTAATGTTTCTGCAACTTTCCTAACTCTTTTATCAATCTCACTTGGCTTTACTTTCTGAATAGTAAGTGCCAAAGCAATATTTTCATACGCTGTTAAAGTATCCAATAAATTAAAATCCTGAAAAATAAATCCTAAATCCTCACGACGGAATTTATTTAACGAGCTACCTTTTAATTCAGTAACATCTGTACCACTAATTATAATATGTCCACTAGTTACCTTATCAATAGTAGCAATACAATTAAGTAACGTCGTTTTGCCACTACCACTAGCGCCCATAATTCCTACAAATTCTCCTTTGTCAACATCAAAAGTAATATTATCTACGGCTTTAGTTAAATTACTTTTATTACCGTAATATTTTGTCGCATTTGCAATTTCTAAAACTCTTTCCATTTTCTTCCCTCCACCACTAATTATAAGTAGCTATCCTTGAATTTACAATCTTTTTTCATTACAAAACCTTACAGTTTTGTAAGGCTTTTATATTAGTTATATTTTATTTAACAAAAAACTCATTACCATTTTAGGCATTTTTTATCTCATTAATATAAGATCCAATCGGAAAAGTTATCATTACAACTGTGCCATTTTCACTTTCTATCATAATTTTGTGATCTAACTTATCGCATAATTGTTTAACTAAATAAAGGCCTATACCCGTTGAATTATATTTCATCCGGCCATTTTCACCAGTAAAACCTTTATCAAAAAGTCTAGGAAGATCACTTTTCTTAATTCCAATGCCATTGTCCTCAATAAACAATATTACGCTTTCTTTAAATTTTTTAGTATAAATTTTAATTTGGGGATTTTTACCTACATATTTAACGCTATTGCCAATTATTTGTCCTAAAATAAACTCCATCCATTTAGTATCTGTATTAACAATAACATCCAAATTTTGCAAATTCAAAACTATTTTTTTCAAAAGAAAATCTTGTTTATATCTCAAAATAACTTTATTCACAATTGCTTCTAATGAAACCTGTTTAACTAAATAATCTTTCTCTACGGTAGCACTTCTGGCATAAAAAAGCATCTGTTCAACATAATCATTTACTTTAGCCAATTCTTTATTAATATCAGCATTGACATAATTATAATTGTTCTCCATTATTAAATTAGCTGAAGCTAAAGGCGTTTTTATTTCATGAACCCACATTTCAATAAATTCTTGTAAATCTTGATTTTTTAGTTTAAATCTTTCAATCTCATCGAGTTTATACTTATTAGTTTCATAAAGCGCCTCTAACAATATCTTTCCATCTAAAAAACTAGGCTCGGTAAGCATTTCATGAATCAAGCATTTATTATCAATACTAACTAGTAAATTTTTCAGTTTATCATAAAATTTCTTACGCCGAAAATAATCATATGATAAATTAACCACGCCAATTAAACATAATAAAAAAATAATGTCAAAAATAATAAATATATTATATTCAAAAACATATAAAATAAAGAAAATTATCACAACCACCAAAATATATAAAGTAACTGGTAATAAGCGGTCTTTTAAATAAGCAAAAAATTTCATAATATAATATACCCCTGTCCTCTTCTTGTTTCAATTACATTATCTAATCCAATATCTTCAAGTTTTTTACGCAAACGCGTAATATTGACCGTTAAGGTATTATCATCGACAAAAACTTCACTATTCCACAAGTAATCCATTAAATCATATCGCGAAACAATTGTTCCACGTTTATTTAATAAATAAGCAAAAATTTTAAGTTCATTTTTACTAAGTTCAATCTCTTTATTTTGCGTTTCAATTACACTTTTAGCTACATTAAGCTTGATCCCATTATAACTTATAAGTTGACTTAATTCTGGTTTATAACGGCTTAAAACAGCTTCTACATGAGCTAATAATATTTGCGGATTATAAGGCTTAGTGATAAAATCATCAGCCCCATAATTCATACATATAAGTTCATCCATTTCATTATTTCTACTTGTTACAATGACAATTGGAGTTTGTTTTTTTCGGCGTATTTCCTTACACAAATACATTCCATTTTGATTAGGAATATTAATATCTAATAATATTAAATCAACATCGAAGTTTAAAATTTTTTCTAAAGTATTATCAAAGTTTTCTATTACTGAAGTTTCATAACCATTGTTATTCAAAAAGTTTCGCAACTCTTCGCGAATTTTAATCTCATCTTCAACAATTAAAATATGCATATTATCACCTCGATATTTTTATTATATCACGTATATTTTGTTTTAATAAATAAAATATACATAATATTGTAATAATAATATTATTATTTGAAATATTATTTAATGGAGGAAATAATATGAACTACAAAAAGCTAATTAAAAATATTTTATTACCATTAATTATTGGAGGAATTGTTGCCCTTATCATGATACCATTTAACGACTATCAAACACTTACCTTGCCACCATTATCACCACCTAGTATCGTATTTCCCATTGTCTGGACTATTCTTTATATCTTAATGGGAATATCGGCATATTTATCTTCAGAAAATAAAAAAGAAGAAAATTTTACTATTTACTGCTGGCAATTATTCTTTAATGCCCTATGGTCAATAATTTTCTTCGTATTTAAATTAAGACTATTAGCCTTCATTTGGATAATTATTCTTATTATTTTAGTAATCTTCATGATTAAAAAATTTCTTCAAATTAACAAGACAGCCGGCCTACTGCAAATTCCTTATCTACTATGGCTTATTTTCGCCGCTTATTTAAATTTAGGTGTCTATTTACTAAACTAAGATCCAACCTGGATCTTTTTTATTAATTCAGCTTTCATTTTTTCATTCAAAAAGGCCTGTTTTAAAGCATCAACATTCATTCTTTTAAACTCTTCTAAACTAAAACCAAATGATTGATATAATTTAATGTACTCATCTGTTAGTGATACATTAGATACAGTTGCATTGTCAGTATTAATACAAAGATGGACCTTACTTTTATAAAGGGTCAAAATAGGGTGTTTTTGGTATTCAGAAACCACATTAGTTTGAACATTACTAGTTGGACAAATCTCTAATAAAATATTATTATCAATAATTCGTTTTAATAAATTTTCGCTTTCCAAGCACCTTATTCCATGCCCTATTCTTTTGGCCCCAAAATCTAACGCCAACTCAATACTTTGGGGTCCAGATGCTTCTCCAGCATGAATTGTAAATGGAATATTTTCCTCTTTAATCTTTTTAAATAATAAAGCATATTCACTAGTTGGATAAATTGCCTCAGCCCCTGCTAAATCAACACCACCAACGCCCTTATTTAAATATAGTTTAGCTATTTCAATTACTTTTAAATTTTCTTCGAAAGTAGCCCCCCTCATTAAACATAGTATTAGATTTATCTTTATAGGAACTTCGCTCATGCCTAGCATTACAGCTTCCACTACCTCGGCTTCTGTTAAACCTTTTTTTGTATGAAAAAAAGGCGCAAATCTAACTTCGGCATAAATCACATTTTGTTTGTGTAAAGATAACGCTAATTCGCTAGCGATTAATTTTAAATTTTCTTTAGTTTGCATTAAACTTATAGGGAAATCAAATTTCGTTAAATATTCATTCAAATCTTTACATTTATCAGGAGCCACCATTTTTTCTCTTACCTCTTCTAAAGAAAGTCCTGATAACCTACTAGCAGTTTCCAGTCTAACTGAGCCATCCAAATGTAAATGAAGCTCCACTTTAGGTATTTTTTTTATTTCTTCTATCATAATTCCTCCCCATTTATTAATTTAACTATATTCACTAAACAATTCATAAAAGCATTTTAACTTTTTTAATCAAGATCTTCTTTCAAATAGTTAAAAAAGTTCTTATACTATTACTTCGTTTGATACATGCTACCATTACTACATTCCAAATACATTATAGCATATTAAAAAGGACTATGTACATAAGTCCCTTGAAACTATAATTCAAACTGTGAATTATACAGCTCAGCATATGCGCCATTTTTCTTCATTAATTCTTCGTGATTTCCCTGTTCAATAATATCCCCCTCTTTCATCACCAAAATTAGATCAGCATTTTTAATAGTCGATAATCGATGAGCAATAATAAATGAAGTTCGTCCCTCTGATAATTTATCCATTGCAGCTTGAACAAGTTCTTCAGTTCGTGTATCGACATTTGATGTAGCCTCATCTAAAATTAAAAATGGAGCATCTTTAAGCATTCCTCTGGCGATTGTCATTAATTGTCTCTGCCCAGCGGAAATACTATCATTATCAGCGATCATTGAATCATATCCATGAGGCAGTGTTTTAATAAAATGATCTAAACCAACTTCTTGACAAACTTCTATTACTTCTTTATCACTAACATTTTGTTTATTATATACAATATTCTCTTTTACCGTGCCTTCAAAAAGCCATGTATCTTGCAAAACCATCGTAAATAAATCATGAACGTTTTCTCGCGTTAAATCTTTAATTGGAACGCCGTCAATTTTTATATTACCTTGATTGATCTCATAAAATTTCATAAGCAAATTAACCATTGTCGTTTTTCCAGCACCAGTGGGTCCAACAATTGCCACTTTTTGCCCAGGGTTTGCTACCGCCGTAAAGTTTTTAATAGTAGGTTTTTCGGCGCCATCATATTTAAATTGAACATTTTCAAATTCGATTTTGCCTAATACTTCCTTAGCTTCTAATTTATGGGTAATATTATTTTGATCCGCCATCTCAGGTTCATCAACAAACTCAAACACACGTTCACTAGCGGCTGCTGTCGATTGTAAAGAAGTCATGCTTTGCGCGATTTGAGAAAGTGGTGAAATAAATAATCTAACATAGCTAATAAAAGCTACAATAACACCAAAAGAAATTATATCATTTACTGTAAGTAAGGCGCCTACTATACAAACGGCTACATATCCAAAGTTACCAATAAACGCCATCATTGGTTGCATTAATCCTGAAATAAATTGACTTATTCTATTACTTTCACGCACTTTATAATTATATTCATCGAATTTTTTAGCGGCTAAATCGCTGCCATTATAAACTTTAACCACATTTAAGCCAGAATACACTTCTTCAATATGACCATTTAAATTACCTAGTTCTCTTTGTCTAGCGATAAAATATTTCTGTGACTTATTAAGAATAAATGCCATTCCTGCAAAACCAATTAAACTAGCCAAAATAGCAGTAATTGCTAAAATCCAGTTAGTAACAAACATCATAATAATAGTTCCAACAAATAAAGCAACACTACTTACCAAAGACGCTAACGAATGGTTCATTGATTGTGCAATCATATCAACATCATTTGTCACTCGTGATAAAACATCTCCTGACTGATGATTATCAAAATATTTAAGCGGTAATTTATTAATTTTTAAAGAAATTTTACTCCTTAAATCACGAGCAAATTTGTTAGATACATTAGTCATACAAATAGCTTCGATATATGTAAATAAACTACTACATAAGTATAGAACCACTAAGAATAATGCAATTCTATTAATTGCCTCCATATCCATAAATGGTTTAACAACCTCTTGAATTGAATCAGGCATTTGATCAATCTTCTTATATAACTCATTAGCGTTGTTATTTTTATTAAGTGTACTAATTACGCTTAAAAAATCATATTGGTCTTTAGCAGATATTTTCACGCCATCGATTTCAAGCTCTTTAAACAAAATATTTTGAACACTTTTTGGAAGTTCAATTTTTTCACTATCAATCATTTTTAATAAAGCAATTTTATCATCGGTTGTAATTTTTTGTTCTTCATATTTAGTCTCTGGCAATATTTTATTTAAAATTCCTTTCGGTAAATCTAGTAAATCACTAAACACCTTTTTATCATTTGGATTTTGGGCCATATTAGTAAGTATGATTTGAAATGAAGTTTTTTCATCTTCTGTAAAATCAGAACTGCTCATAATTTCTGACGCAGTTTGCTTAGATAAATCCATACTTAAAATTTCTGGCAATTTTTTTTGTAACACATCTTCATTAACGCTAGTACTTACCGTCTCTGATATTAATTTTAAATTATCTTGATTAACTACCAAACCCTCTGATATTTCATCAGTTAATTCTGATAATTTATTAGGAGCAAAAATAGATAAAATCGAGCCTAAAGCAGCTAAAGTAATAGACACAATAATTAATATTCTATAATTTTCAAGTTCACTAAACAACCTTTTAATAGCCGATTTAAAATCTTTTGCTTTAGTAGCTTGCTCATTCCCAGGTTTAGTCATCGGTCCTTTAGGCATTCTCTAATTCCTCCTTTGATAATTGTGATAAAGCAATTTGCCTATATACCTCACAACTTTTTAATAATTCTTTATGTGTCCCAGCTCCCACGCAACTACCATTATCTAAAACAATGATTTTATCAGCGTTCATAATGGTTCCTACTCTTTGTGCAACAATTAAACTAGTAGCATCTTTCGTATAATTTTTAAGTTTCTTTCTTAACACTGATTCAGTTTTATAATCTAAAGCTGAAAAACTATCATCAAAAATATATATTTCTGGATCACGGGCAATAGCTCTAGCAATGGCTAATCTTTGCTTTTGACCTCCAGACACATTTGTACCTCCTTGGGCAATATGCGTATCATACTTTTGATCCATTTTCAAAACAAAGTCTTCAGCCTGAGCAATTTTAATCGCATCTTTAATTTTTTGACTAGAGATAGGCCCCTTGCCATTATCTCCATAGCTAACATTTTCACTGACCGTTCCATTAAACATAACCGCTTTTTGCGGAACATATCCGATTTTATTGTGCAAAGCTTCTTGGGTATAATCCATAACATTGATTCCATCAACTAAGACTTCACCCTCGGTAGCATCATAAAATCTTGGTACTAAATTAATCAAAGTTGATTTACCGCTACCAGTGGAGCCAATAAAGGCAACCGTCTCTCCCTTATTTACTTTAAACGAAATATTTCTTAATAAATACTCATCAGCATCTTGGTATTTAAATGAAACATTTTTAAACTCAACAGTTCCGACTTCTTTAGCTGCATCTTCTTTTAAAGTTCCCTCTTTTATACATATTTCAGTATCTAAAACTTCATTAATACGTTTAGCAGAAACTTCAGCACGTGGCAAAAGCATAAATATCATTGCTAACATTAAAAAGGCCATAATAACTTGCATTGCATATGAACTAAAGACAATCATATTACCAAAGATTGTTAATTTATCAGCCATCAAAGCTCCTTCAATTAAGAAAGCACCTACGAAATAAATTGCTAAAGTCAAAAAGTACATTATTAAATACATAACTGGTTGCATAATTGCAAATTTCTTTTGTGTAAATAATTGAAGATTAGTTAAATCTTCATTGGTTTTTTCAAATTTATTAGTTTGATAATCTTCCGCATTAAATGCTCTAACTACTCTAATACCATTTAAATTTTCTCTTGTTACCCCATTCAATTTGTCAGTAAGTTTTTGAATGATTTTAAATTTAGGAATAACAATGGTTACTAAGGCTATTATAACTCCGAGTAATATAACAATAGCTACTCCAGTCAGCGCGCTCCATTGCCAACTTTTATTTAAAATCTTAGTTACGGCCCACACCGCAGTTATCGGAGCTTTTATCAAAAGCTGAAGTCCTAACATTACAAGCATTTCTACTTGGGTTACATCATTAGTTGTTCTTGTAATTAAGCTACTTGTTGAAAAGTTTTTGACTTCTTGCATTGATAGTTTTCCAACTTTACTAAAAATAAGCTTTCTTATTTTCATCGAAAAAGTTGATGAAACACTAGTTGCTAAATAACCAGTGATTATAGCGGCAACTAAACTGCCCAAAGCACATAATAGCATATAAGCTCCGTTAATTATAATTTCGCTCATTTCACTACCTTCAGTTTGAACTAAAACTGTTATTTCTGACATATAATCAGGCATTTTCAAATCCAGCCAAACCTGAACAATAATAAGCCCTAAACAAATTAAGGCTAACAACCACTCTTTTTTGCCTAAAACTTTCAATAATTTAATCACTTATTCATCTCCTTTATATGGTGCCCTACATTTTTCGTTATCTTTTTGATAAAGCACTTATTTTTATATTTTCAATCATTCTATCGATTACTTTAGCAAACAACTCAAGCTCTTCCTTAGAAATATCTTTCGTAATAATATGTTCTATTTCATCAAGGTTTCGTTTATTTTGCAAAAATATATCTTTTGTTTTTTCATGTAAAATTATCTTCTTAATTCTTGTATCTTTTGAATCTATCACTCTCTCGATTAACTGATTCTTTTCCATTGTCTGTAAAACGCCAGAAACAGTTGCTCTTTTTAGATTCAAAACATCTTCCAAGTCACGTTGGTAAACTTCGTTATCTATATGATCTAAAAGATATTCCATAATTTGCATTTGCGTTGGTGTGGGTTTTGGCAAATGACAAAATTCTTCTCCCGATATCTTAGAACTTTTGATAAAGTTCTGAATAATCATCTTTTCCAAAGTCTTTATTTTATATAATAGTTTATCTTTTTCCATAGTTCACCCCATTTTCGTATGGCCCCATACAATCCATTATATTCAATTATCTTGTAACTGTCAACCGATTTTTTACAATAATTAAAAAAAGAGTCTAAGCTCTTTTCAATTGTCCTTTTTTAAGCAAATTAAGTAATTTTACGTTTTGCCAAAATGAACCACTATAATCATTAATACCATTTTTTACAGCTATTTTTTTACGATTATCAAAGGAACTATCTACCTCAATTTTTTTCAAACCATCAACAAAAGATAAGCCATGATAGTTAGGTTTGGGATAATACTCAGTCTCATAATTTCCTTGTAATTTTTTTAATAATTCAATATTTTGCGCAGAACTACCAGTATATTCGCCCTTTAGGCCTACTTCTGCATAAAGTTTTTTCCGAGATGCAAATGAACTGTCATAGCCAACACTTTTTAGTGCATCAACAATTGAGCTTCCATGATAACCACTTAAATTTGGTAACTCACTTCCAGTATTTCCTACATCACCATTACCACCATCATTACTAAAAATATCACGGTATAAAATATTCATATCCACATTACCACTAACACCATTAACTTTTCCTGCGGACGTATATTGCCACATATCATATTTACCTTTATAAGTATTTTCGGTATTATATTGTGCCACCCAAATCGTATATTTTTCTTGTAATTCTTCGTGATTTAAATGTGAAGTTAGCCAATACTTATTGGCATAAACTCCTGCCCAATATCCAGCTTTTTCAATTCGAGTGCAAAAGGTTTTACACATATCAGTAAGTGTTTGCTTGCTCAATGTTTCTTGACTCTTATCTTCAATATCATAATAAACCGGCAAATTTAATTTCCGATTATTCAGCCATTTTAAAGTCATCTCTGCTTCTTTTAAAGCATCCTCAACACTAAGAGCATACGAATATAAATAAACTCCTATCGGTAAACCGCTATTAATCGATCCACTATAATTAGCTTCAAATTTTGGATCTTTTTGATTATCATACATACCATAACCAATACGGGCAATCACAAACTGTATACCACTATTTTTTACCTTATTATAGTCAATATCCCCTTGATATTTTGATACATCTATTCCTCGATACTCCATATACCTTCCCCTTTCTATTCTTTTATATTCCAAAGAAAAAAAATAGAAAGTATTTATTACCTAAGCATAGTGCACTTTTGAAAGAAATATGATAAAATAGATAATGAAAGGAGTGTTAAAATGAAGTTTGATTATACTTATTACAGTAGTAATGCAATTGATCCAACTACCCTTTATATTAGTGGGCTTATCGGTTTAATTTTTGGGATCTTATACATCGTAGGACTATGGAAAATTTTTACCAAAGCTAATATTGCCGGTTGGAAAGCTATTGTTCCGCTTTACAATATGTATCTGCTTTTCAAAATATCCATGGGTAATGGCTGGTTATTTTTATTACTGCTAATACCTTTTGTCAATTTCATCATGTTAATTATAATGTATGCCAAACTAGCAACTGCCTTCGGCAAAGGTGCTGGTTATACATTAGGGTTAATTTTTCTAAGTGGAATATTTATTCCAATGCTTGGATTAGGATCTGCTGAATATGTGGGAAATAAATAGGCTATCATTTCGATAGCTTATTTTATATATTCTTATTAATTTTAACCGTCTCCCCCGGTATTCCAACCACCGTAGCACCATCAACAACGTCTTCTAACACTACGGCATTCGCACCAATTTTAACGTTATTTCCAATTTTAATATTGCCAAGTATTTTGGCCCCGGCTCCAATAAAAACATTATTACCGATAGTCGGATGCCTTTTCCCTTTTTCTTTACCAGTGCCACCTAAAGTAACCCCATGGTATATAGTAACATTATCACCAATTTCGGCCGTCTCGCCAATAACTACTCCAAAACCATGATCGATAAATAACCCCTTCCCTATTTTAGCGCCTGGATGAATTTCAATCCCCGTCTTTCTTTTGGCTTTTTCCATAATGTATTTAGCCCAAAAATAACACCCCCGTTTATAAAAAAAACGTGATAAACGGTATTTTAATTGAGCTATAAAACTAGGATAGAGAAAAACTTCATATTTTTTTTTAAATGCCGGATCTTTAGCCTTTATTACTGCAATTTGTTCTTTAATAAAATTCATAACAATCACCTTATTGTTTTATATTAAATTAATAATAAAGTGAGCATGTCATTTAACCATTTTTTGAATGTCTTAACCCTTTAAAATGTGAAAATAGTTTAAACGCCTTTCCTTTTGATGAGTTTTCGTCTTCAGCTACTTTCTCAGATTCCCCTTCTGGAATTTGCCAATGTAATTCTCCATCGCCATCCACATAACAATAATCACGTAAAACTGCTGAATGTCTTACCTCTTCTACCATATAATTATAAGCTGTCGTTTGCTTTTCACTATTTTTTTTAAAAGAATACCCACATAAAGATAATAAAACAAACTGATAAGGTAACATATTTCGCTTAGTTAAATTAGCTTGTTGACCACTTAACCAATGAATCGCATTCCTTACCTTTATGAGTTCTTCTAAAGATTTTTTATTGTCATTAGACTCTTGGTGCAATTTATTCACACTAAAATCGCTTTCAAACAAATCTATATAAGAGTTAAATGCTGTAAACCATATTAACATATCACGCGTTTTCATTTCGCGTTTCTGTTTTATCTCATACGCATTATTCGCTAAAACATCTCTATTAAAATTCATATATTGAATAGTTCCATCATTAATATATCGTAAAAATAGTTCTGAGATTTTTTTTATTTCCGTTTCTTCGGCCTTATTAAGCATATTAATTACAACCTCCTTTTTAAAAAAGATATTTTATCACATTACTTTAAATTTAACAACACAAAATAAAAAGTCCTGAAACATCAAGACTATTACAAATATAAATGGCGGAGTAGGAGGGATTTGAACCCTCGCGCCAGTTGCCCGACCTACACCCTTAGCAGGGGCGCCTCTTCAGCCTCTTGAGTACTACTCCATAATTGACTTACGTTTATAATTTTACATGAAATAACTTTTTATGTCAAGATATTTTTTGTCAATTATTGGCTAGAAAAATCAAACATAAATGATAGTAAAAAAGGTTAAATTTAATTATTTTAACTTTATAACTCCAATTATCAAAAAAAAACCTAATTGGTCTTTTGATTTTCTTCGGCAATTGAACTTTCTTGTGCCGCTTCAGTTGCAATAACTTCATGCATCTTTTGTAATTCTTGGTTATTCATTTTATTTTTTAAACCTTTATCACAAGGCTTAGTATAAGGTGAATTTACCTTATTTTTTTCATTTTTCATATGCTTATCCCCTTTCACTCATATTATTGACTAAGTTAAGAAGAATAATACGGAGTAATCTGTTTCAAATAACACTTTTGCGATTCTTTTTGTTTATCTAAAACAACCTCACCATATATTTGAGCAGCTAATTCATAAGTAAAATCAATATTTAGACTAATAGGCTCATCGTTAATAATCACGTTTTTACAAACCAGAATATGTTCATGATCATTTTCTAAAACAAATATTTCCTCGCCTTCATTAATACCAAAGTATTGATAGTCCTCACGATCACTATAAAAAAACCAAAGCTCAGTAATTTTGAACTTAGTTTGCGACGGGCACTCTGATAAATACATAATATTCACCTCTTTTGTAATTATATGAAAAGATTTTTCTTTAAAATAGTCAAATATAAAACCAAAAATAAATATTTTTAATAAATTAAATACTTCGCTTTTCCTAAATTTCGTATTCTCAGTTTCTTTACTTCATATTAATCTATTATAGACCATATGTCAACAGCCTTTAATTAGCACTACAATTGTTCTCGTAAACGGTTTTTAAATTTTATTTAACATTTTCGCAATGCATTTTCCTTATATATAAAAAATAGCTATTTTTATTAGCTACTTTTAGCGAAGTTTAACATGAGCTTCCCTTAATTGTTTTTCAGTGACTACACTAGGTGACCCCATCATATTATCCTGCCCACTAACATTGGGCGGGAAAGCTTGAACTTCTCTTAAATTTGATTCATCTCTTAAAAGCATAATCATCCGATCAATTCCTGGCGCCATTCCAGCGTGAGGTGGCACGCCATACTGAAATGCTGTATATAAAGAATTAAACTTCTCCTCAATAATATCCTCAGTATACCCTACCAATTTAAATCCTTTCATTAATAAATTTAAATCGTGATTCCGAACCGCACCTGACGACATTTCATAACCATTACAAACAAAATCATATTGATATGCTAAAATATCCTCAATATCACCATCATAAGCTTTCTCCCCACCTTGTGGCATACTAAATGGATTATGAGCAAAATCGTATTTACCATCTTCTTCGTTATATTCAAACATTGGCATATCATTAATAATACAAAATTCGTAAACATTTGGATCAATTAAATCTAAACGATTAGCAAGCTCCGTTCGGATCATCCCCGCTTGTTTAGCTGCTTGATTAGCTTTTTTAGCGGCAATAAAGAAGACAACCCCATTAGGCTTCAAATCACAAGTTTCAATTAAAGCTTTTCGATCAACTTCAGTTAAAAATTTATCTATTGGCCCTTTGAAAGAACCATCTTCTAAATAAGAAATATACCCAATTCCTGGCATTCCAATCGTTTTTGCATATTCAACTAATTCATTAAACCAAGAATTAGATTTTGTAGCTAAACCATCGACTTTGATAGCCCGCACAACTACACCTTTAAATGGTTTAAAATCAGTATCTGCAAAAATTTTACTAACATCGGTAATGATAAGTGGATTGCGCAAATCAGGTTTATCTGTGCCATATTTTAACATTGCCTCTTTATAAGCAATTCGTTTAAATGGTCTTGGTGAAACTTTTCTATCAGAAAATCTAGTAAATAAATCATAAAAAACTTCCTCACCAATTTTATAAACGTCTTCTTCTTCCGCAAAAGCCATTTCTAAATCTAATTGATAAAACTCCAACGTTCTATCGGCGCGACAGTCTTCATCGCGAAAGCACGGAGCAATCTGATAGTATTTATCAAAGCCTCCAACCATCAATAACTCTTTAAAAATTTGTGGTGCTTGCGGTAAAGCGTAAAATTTACCAGGGAATTTTCTTGAAGGAACAATAAAATCGCGGGCTCCTTCAGGTGAAGAAGCTGTTAAAATTGGCGTCTGTACCTCTGTAAAACCTAAACTGTCCATTTTATTTCTTAAAAATTTAAGCACGTTACTTCTAAATTTAATGTTATCATGAACCTTTTTATTACGCATATCTAAATAACGATATTTAAGTCTAACTTCTTCGTTAACACTCGTTGAGGTTACAATTTCAAAAGGTAATTCATTTTTAGCTTTACCTAAAACTTCAATTTCTTCGATTAAAATTTCAATTGTCCCAGTGGCAATTTTTAAATTATATGTTTCTTCATCGCGTTTTCGAACAATCCCTTCTAAAGTCACTGAAGACTCGCGAGTAAGCCCTTCAAAAACACTATCATCATTACTAACAACTTGGACTACTCCAGTCTCATCACGTACATCAACAAAAATCACCCCACCATGGTCACGAATATTTTCAACCCAGCCAGCTACTCTGACCGTTTGGTCTAAATGATCTTCGTTTAATTTACCACAATAATGATTACGATATTTATTTTCCATCTATAATCACCTCTTTTCTATTTCTAAAGCCATAGTACTTCTAGCTATGGTTGGATTAGCAGTACCGCGAGTTTTTTTCATTATTTGCCCAACTAAGAAATCGACAACATTAGTACGTCCCTTTTTATATTGCTCAATTACATCAGGGTTTTCATCTAAAACTTCATTAGCAATTCGCACGATCTCTGTGGTATCACTCATTTGTACCATACCTTTTTCCTTAACAACTTCTTTAGGCGTTTTCCCACTAGTTAAACAATCAGCAAAAACTTCCTTAGCCTGCTTTGAAGAAATCTCTTTATTTTCGACTAATTTAATTAAACTAGCAAGCATCTCTGGCGTTAAAGTAATATCAGTAATGGTTAACTCCAATTTGTTCAAACTTCCAAGTAAATTCGTAGTAATCCAGTTTGAAGCACTTTTCGGATCAGCACCAAGGCTAATAGCCTCTTCATAAAAATCAGCCACTAGTTTTTCTTTAACTAAAATTGTTGCATCATAATTAGAAATTCCATATTCGTTAATATACGTTTCTTTTCTTTCATTTGCTAATCTTGGAATTTCTTTTCTAATTTGTTCTAACCATTCAGAAGATAATTTAATCTTTGGAATATTTGGCTCAACAAAATATTTATAATCAATAGCATCAACTTTACTACGCATAAAAATTGTCGTGCCAGATTCCTCATCCCACCTACGAGTTTGCTGTTCCATCTTTTCATATTCCCCAGATTCTTTAAGCGCAGTTTGTCTTTCAATCTCGTAATTAATCGCATCTCTAACACCACCGAAGGAATTAACATTTTTAATTTCGATTTTGGTCCCCCAGTTTTCTGGATTAGTTTCATCTTTGTCTTCTTCCATTAAAGATACATTTACGTCACATCTAATTTGCCCTTTTTTACTATCGGCTTCACTTATGCCAGCATATTGATAAATTGAGCGCATGGTTTCCAAAAAAGCCACTGCCTCATCAGCTGAACGAATATCAGGCTCTGTAACTAATTCCAATAAAGGTACGCCCGCTCTATTATAATTAATCTTCGAAGTCCTTGCCATATGATCTGATGAAGCTGCATCTTCTTCTAAGTGAAGATTGTTAATCCTAACCTCTTTTGCCTCACCATCGCATTCAAATTTTAATTTACCATAAATTCCAATTGGTGCTGGTTTTGTTTCTTGTGTTATTTGAAAACCTTTTGGTAAATCAGGATAATAATAATTCTTTCTTTCAAAATAAAGATACTCAGGCTGTCTACAATTTAAAATCATACTAGCCATTAAAGCTTTTCTTACGGCCTCTTTATTTACTACCGGTAGCGTTCCAGGAAACGCCATATCCACTGGCCTAATATTCACATTAGGTTTATCAGTATATAAATTAGCCGCCCCTGAAAAAACTTTCGTATTAGTTTCACTAATCTCGCAGTGCATTTCCAAACCAACCATTACTTTGTATTTCATTATTGTACCTCCTTAGCAATTTGATTTTTATAATCCATATTTTTTTCTAAGGCATAGGCAATATTAAGAACATTTACATCATCATAACATTTACCAGTTATATTTAACGCCACAGGTAGTCCATTTACAAAACCATCAGGAATTGTTATTGATGGGAAACCACCAAAATTTCCAATTTGCAAATGATCTTCCAATATTTGTGTTTGTTTATCAAGCATATCACTAGAACCTTCTAGTGGCTTAGCTGGACCACTTCCCACTGGCAAAATAACCGCATCATATTTTTTAAATAATTCGTTCCATCTATCAACCAATAATCGTCTAACTCTTTGTGCATTGTGAAAATAACGATCTTTATTTTCCGCTTGAAGGACATAAGAACCAATAACAAAGCGACGTTTAATCAAAGGTGAAAAACCTTTAGTTCGATAATTTACCATTTCTTCTTCCCAAGTATCACCTTCGCTACGTGGCCCAAAAATAAATCCCGTTAAATTAGACATATTTGATGTAGCCTCTGCACATGAGATAACTACATATACGGAAGGCTGAGCTTCTAGTAATTTTTGGTCAACCGAAACCTCTTCAACTTCCATTCCTAGTTCACGGCATTTGTCCACCATTTTCATGAAATTAGCTAAATGTTTTTTTAGTTCATCACTAGCATCAGGATAATTAGCAATATCACAAATTTCTTTGACATAGCACAATTTTTTACCTTTAACATCGTCATTTAAAGATTCAAATAAATTAATATCTTTTGAATCCCACGATGTCATATCATTAAGATCGATTCCTTTCATTCCATCAACAGCAATAGCAGCATCCTCTACTGATCTTGTTAAAGCCCCACAATGATCTAAACTGCTAGCAAACGGAAATAACCCATAACGGGAAATCATACCATAAGTTGGTTTATATCCGACGATTCCACAATAAGCTGCCGGTTTCCTAATTGAATCACCAGTATCACTACCAGTCGCATATGGATAAACTCCCGCTGCCACCGCAGCTGCACTTCCAGCTGATGAACCTGCACACATTTTAGATGTATCCCAAGGATTTTTAACTATACCAGTGTGACCAGTGGTACCAGTGCCACCCATACCAAACTCATCTAAAACTGTTTTATTTACCATAACAGCTCCGCGATTTGTTAAATTTTCAATTGCTGTTGCATTGAAAAAAGGAACATAATCTTTTAAAGTGTTTGAAGAACCTGTACTTAAAACGCCTTTAGTACTATAATTATCTTTTACACCATAGGGAATTCCCGAAAGTAAATCATCAGTGACTTTACTCCCTTTAACATCATCTAATATCGTTACAAAAGCATTACACTTCTCATTTACTTCGTGCGATTTTTGAATTGCCTCTTTTACTAATTCTTCACTAGTAACTTCACCATTTTTTAAAGCTTCATGGATTTCTAATATACTCTTACTCATATATCCCATATTATCCCACCATCCTCGGTACTTCAACTTCACCAGCATCTGATTCATCGCAGTTTGCTAGTAAATCATCAATTGGTATTGATTCTTCTACCACGTCTTCTCTAAAATTACACTCAAAATTATCAAGGGCATGTGTCATTGGTTCAACCTTTGCAATATTTGGAATTTCATTAATTAAATCAATATTAGCATCGATAATTTCAAATTCATCTAAAACCATTTGATTCTCTTCAGGGGTTAACCCAATCAATAATTTTTGTGCATAATCATCGACCATTTCTCTTGTAAATTTTGCATTTTCACCCATGGTAATACCTCCCTATATAAAAAATGGGCAGTAGGATATATATACCTACGCCCTACTATAATTAAATAAAGGTTTCTTTATTTATCAACAAAATGGCGCCTGATGTAGGACTCGAACCTACGACCCAACGGTTAACAGCCGTTTGCTCTACCGACTGAGCTAATCAGGCATAAATGGCGCTCAATGTAGGACTCGAACCTACGACCCAACGGTTAACAGCCGTTTGCTCTACCAACTGAGCTAATTGAGCATAAATGGCGCCTAATGTAGGACTCGAACCTACGACCCAACGGTTAACAGCCGTTTGCTCTACCAACTGAGCTAATTAGGCAAAATAACAAAAAACAGTCAAACATCCTTAATTATAAGGACGAATAACTGTAATTCGCGGTACCACCTTATTTATCACTAATGTGATCACTCTATAGTTTCTCTTTAGAAACTTATAATGTGGTAACGGATTACAGCCGACTTATCCTACTACTTTCAGATAAATTACTCGGTGGTGTTCTTCACATTTGGCTTATTACCAGCTTCCATCATTCTGGCTTTCTATTAATAAGGGTTCAAATGTTACTCTCCACTTCAATGTATTTATATAAAAAACTAAATTTTAAAACAATTTTGGTAGTCCGTACGGGATTTGAACCCGTGTATGCATGCGTGAAAGGCATGTGTGTTAAACCACTTCACCAACGGACCAAATAAAAATGGTGGGCCTGGTAGGACTTGAACCTACGACCCCACGCTTATCAAGCGTGTGCTCTAACCAACTGAGCTACAGGCCCATTCATATTTGACTTCTTAAGTATACATTATTTTATGAGTTTTGACAAGTATTTTATCTCATTTTTTTATTATTTTGTGAAAAAATGCCACTTTTAAAGTCAAATCTTAATTTTTTTAACATTTTTCTTCAACCAATTCATAATTATATTGGT
>CALVRM010000038.1 GCA_944358695.1 uncultured Bacilli bacterium
GCTGTTAAACGCTCAAATTAAAAAAGAAAAAAATAAAATTGATGAAATTGTTAATATTGCACTGATTGGAATTGGTTTAGCGCTAGGAATTTGTACTATAGTTACTTCTATATTAGGACAAGTTGATTTTAAAAATACTATTATTATGTTAGGGATAGGAATAAGTTGTTTGGCTATTTATTTACTAAAAAATAATAAATAATAATATTGTTCTTTATTCTAATATTTTTATAATTGATGATGGTGTATTTAAAAAGATTTATACTTCTAGGGGACCTATTTGTGACTATGATAATATCGCATTATTGAACCAATTTATTAAAGAAATTAGTAATCTATTTTCTTATGATTATTTAATTATGGATCCTCGTATATATGGAATTTGCTTATCTAAATTAGTAGGGAAACCGAAAATTATTAATGACAAGGATTATCTTAAACAACAGTATTCTAGTAAGAATGCAATTGTTGAAATAAGAAATTTAGAAAATCTTATATCTAGTTTTCATCCAAAAACTAGATATAATATTAGAAAAGCTATTAAATGTGATGTTCAATTTGATATAGTCAAATATATAGATATAGATTTATTTATGGAACTTTATAATGATACTGCTTTGAGACACCATTTTAAACCACATAACAAAAATTATTTTGTAAAACTTTTAGATATCTTAAAATAAAAAATAATATTATGCGAGGTAAAATGTAATAATGTTGTTGTTTGTATAGGAATATATTTAAAAGATAAAGATAAAATATATTATTTATACGGTGTTAGTAGAAGATTATTTAAAGAAAGAATGCCTAGTTATATGCAACATTTTGGAATGATGAAATATGGAAATAGTTTGGGATATAGTTATTATGATTTTGGAGGTGTTTTTTGTGGTGGTGATGATATAGCGAATCCGGATTATGGGCTATATAAATTTAAATTGGGTTTTTGTCGTAGTTTTATAAATTATATTGGTGAAATTGAATTTGATCTAAATTCAGTTAGGGGGTAAAATTGTGGAATTAAAAGGAAAAAGTTATATTATGGTTAAACCAAGTGGAGCTAGATATATTAATGAAATTGAAGATAGATTAATCGAGTCTCATTTGACTATTGATAGTAGATATTATGTTGAAGATTGGGAAACGGTAGCAAATGAATTGTATAAAGATGAAATAAAAAAACATAATCCAATATTTTATGAAGACTTTCAAGCACATATTTGGGTGAACAAGTATTTTTTTGGTAATCAAGCATTAGTTTATGTATTTAAAAGAAATGAACAGACCTATCAAAATTTATTAGATGAAACATTTAAATTGAAACAATTAATACGTGGAGATTTAAATGCTACTAAAGATGGTACTTGTATGTTTATTATCGACATAAATAAGATTGATATTTCTGGCAGAATAAATGAAAATAATGGTCGTGTAACAATTACAAACAATGGTGAATCAATCGAATTTGATGATATGATTGGACAGCTTGGTAGATGGAAAAGCTATTTTTTGAATTATGTTCATTGTCCAGATGCCAAACCAGAAGAATTTGAAAGGGAACTTTCGATATTGTCTCAATTCGGAATTTTTGACGAAAAAAACAGAGTGAGCGAAGAATCGTTCGCTTTATGTAAGAGAATGCGTAGTTGTAATAGACCTTATTCTAATAGGTGATTATGAAAAAAATATTAGTTGAGTTAAATCAGACGTGTAACTTAAATTGTGAATATTGTTTTTATAGAGATTATAGTCGTAATAAAGAGATGCTAAATCTTAATGATATTAAAAATATTATTAGTAAAAACCCCAATCTGGAAAAAGTATTTTTAACAGGTGGTGAAGCTACGATTAATTCACATTTTAAGGAAATCATAGAAGAATTTAAAAAGAATGATATTAAAGTTGTTGTTTTTACTAATGCAATTAAATTTAATAATGTCGAAAATTTAGATAGTTATATTAATCTGGTGGAAAAGTTTTTAGTAACGTATGATCATTATAAAGATTATTACAAATATCGTATGAATTTAGATGCAACCTTAAATGTAATTAAAAAAATTGTTTCTTATAACTGTGATAAACTAGTAGTCAAAGTGTGTATAAATAAGCAAAATATAGATGATTTAGATGATATATTTCATTTTTTAGTAAATTTAGGTGTAAAATATTTTTCAATCAATTTCATTCATAATATTGAATCATCTAATATAGATTTTGAATTATCTTTAAGCGAATTAGCTAAAGTTTTTGAAATAATTGATAAATATATAGGATATTTTAATAGTAAATATATTGGATACTTAAAACGTTTTTTCTTTAATAATGATATGAGTATTGAATTAAGTTGTTTAGCTGGTGATAAATTTAAATTTATTAATTGTAAAGGTGAGGAATATATTTGTCCTGCTAACTTTAAAAAAAAGGGTGGTTGCTTATCTAAAGAGTGTATTTGTATATGGGAGATGTTTTATGAAAAATGATTTATTAAAGACTAATAATTTAACCTCTATAAATAAAGAAGTTAAGTTTACTTATTCATTATATATGAAAGCTATTAAAGCGATTAGTCAAGATATTTTAAAAAAAAATTACCTTAATAATGATAATATTGGTATAATAGGTATAGCAAGAGGTGCCTTACCGATGCTTGTGAGTGTATCACATTTTATTAATCACCGAGAAGTGGCTGTGATTCAAATCCAAATGAGTAATTCAGATAATTGCTATGATTATGGTGAAGTACGTTATTTAAATGATTCAATCAGTGATAATGTTGATAAATATATTGTTTTGGAAGATATAATATATAAGGGTAAATCAACTAATGCTGTGATTGATATATTAAAGAGTCGAGGGAAAGAAGTGGCGTGCGTTTATGCACTAGTAGTTGACGAAGATTTTTTAAAAATTAAAATTCCAAATGATGATGTATGTATTAATTATTGCTATAAAATAAATAGAGATAATTGGGTATATTTCATGTGGGAAGAAGATTTAGAAGAAAAGAAGGAGGAGAAAAATGACTGAGTTAACTTATGTAACGGGTAATAAATTTAAAATATTTTCAGCAAAAAAAATATTGGAGCCTCTTGGTATTATTGTAAATGCTAAGAAAATTGATTGCCCAGAGATTCAAGCAGATTCTATTGAGGAGGTAGCTGTTTATTCATCTACTTATGCTTGTGAAAAACTTGGACAAGCTGTGCTTAAAATGGATATGGGATTAGTTATACCTGCTTTAAATAATTTCCCCGGTCCGTATACAAAATATGTTGAAGAGACTATTACCGAAGATGGTATTTTAAAGTTAATGGAAAAAGAAGAAAATAGGGATGCTTATTTTTTAGAGGTGTTATCTTTTAAAGAACCAGGGAAAGAAGTTAAATTATTTTATACAAAAACTGAGGGGAAAATAGCATTAGAAAAAGATGGTGAATATGGCTGGGGATACGACCATATATTTATACCAAAAGGACAAACTAAACCACTAGCATGTTTTGAGGATGAAGAGCGAGCAAGTCTTTGGGCAAGTGGTGGTTATGAACAACTTGCTGAATACTTAAAAACGCTATGAATATAGTTTTTGAAGGTGTTAACGGTGCTGGTAAAAGTACCATTATAAAAAAACTTGTATCACTGATGATACAAGATAATATGGATGTTAAATATGTGGATGACTTAGATATATCTACTCCTACTTTTTCTGTGCTTGCTAATATGTTTAAATCCAGCCCCTTTCTAGAATTAAAAACAGGTTTTAATACTTCACTAACTGAAAGTTTGATTTTAGCTGCTGACTATCATTATTTAAAGGAAATGCTTAAAAACGTTGAGGGATACAAAATATTTGATCGTGATTTTTTTACTACCCTTACATATCAGAGTTATTTTTTAGAAAAATATTATAATGATGATAAATTAGTTAATTGTTTCAAAGAACTATTACTTTATGATCCTAAAGAAATCAATATGATAGTCTATGTGGATGTTGACTTTGAAACGAGCCTAATTAGAACAGAAAATCGCGATAAGAGAAAATTTACTTGGGAAGAAAAAGCTACTCTCAAATATTTTATCAATAAGTTAAAAGAGGAAGTAATTAATTATTCTGCTAACAAAAATATTCCGCTTTTAATAATTGATGGGCGAGATGATATATATGAAAATGCTAATAAAATATTTATGAAAATTAAAAATATATAAACTAGATAATGAAAAAGAAAAGTGGACATACAAAACATTTTTTCTTTTTTTATTGATAACTTTATGAACTTAGTTCTTTTATTAAAACACTTAATCTTTAATTTTTGTAGGTTTGTCAAACATAATTGACAAGTCACGATAACCCTACATCATTATACACAAACATATATTATATAAATTTGACAAGTATAAATAAGAATGATACAATAGCGTTCGTATTTTAAAAAATCATTTAGATTATCTAATTTATTTAAATAAAGTTTTTATTACATATAATTAAAAATAATATAT
>CALVRM010000039.1 GCA_944358695.1 uncultured Bacilli bacterium
ACAAACCATATACTAATATTTTCATATCCATATTATATCAATTCTCCCTCAAATCTTGTTGACACTAAGTCTATCTTCTCCCCTGTATCAAACATCACTACCCTTTTTGCCTTGTTATAACTTACTATTCTTTTCTTATTTACTAGACATGCTCTATGTGTCTGAATAAAATCCTCATTAAGCATATCCTTTATTTCCCCTAAAGTTTTATTTAACTTAAATTCAGAATAATCAGTCTTAATTACACTCTTTCTTTCAACACTATCCTTAGTAATATATAAAATATCCTCCAATGAAATTGTATAAATTATTCCGCAATCTTTAAATCTAATAACTTTCTTAGCCCTTAATACCTGCAAAGACTTATCAATCGCTCCCATTAACCTATTTTCACAATCATCAAATTTATTAATAAACGATAAAAACAAAAATTCATTTTTAATTACAATATGACTCAACTCTTGATGTCCAGTTAAAAATATCAGAACACTGGCAACATCTTTGTTTCTAATAATTCTGGCCACATCTAAACCTGATCTAGTAGGTGTTTCAATATCTAAAATATAAATTTTAAATGGAATTTTAGACTCTATCATCTCCATAAATGCCTTATTATAATCCTCAAACATATGGATTTGATAGTCAAATTGATTTTTCATCATATATTTATGAATTATATCAGTTACAAAAATCCTATACTTCTTTTCGTCGTCACAAACTATAAAATTTAGCATAAATGTTACCTTTCTATATTAAATTGCAATATGTTTACCGCAATTTTAATATACCATATTTAAAATCATTTTTCTACTATTTTCGACAAAAAATGGGAAAAAAGGGAAAATTTTCCAATTTCCCTTCAAATATTTATATAAATAACTATTTACAAATTCCAATATTTAAACACTAATTACTGCCATACTTATCATAATATTTTTGTAAAGTTTTCTCTTTTAACTCCTGCGCCTTATTAAGACCCCATGCACCAACATCGGTTGCTTTATCTTCAATAAAAGCACCGGCATTCTTCAGCATCTCTTTAGCATTCTCCTTATACTCAGGTATATAATATTCGATATATTCATCTAAAGTATAAAGAGCATCTTTACAAACTATAACTGTTTTATCCCCAACCTCAGAAATAGTGTACCCAGCAATTTCCTCATTTTGAAATAAAAAGCCAAATAAATCATCAAAATTTTGCTTAGTAGTCTCCTTAGCAGCTTGATATGATTCTGTTTGTTTAGCTTCCTCAGAAGCCTCTGCTAAAGTTTCGGCCCCTTCAATCATAACCGTAACAGCGGTTTCAACAGCAGAAGAAGCTTTTTCTTGTTCCCCACTTGATGTTACATCTGACTCTATTTGTGGTTCTTCTACTATCTCTTCCATTGTTGTATCAACTGTAATTTCCTCAGAAGAACTACTTTCATTACTACAACCAGCCAATGTTGTAACCAAAGCAAATGAAGTTACAACCGCACCAGCCTTTGATTTAAAACTAAGATTTTTTATAGTCATATACCCACCTCATTTATGAGGCTTATTATAACATAAAATAGAAAAAATGCAAATTTAAACTCCTCCTACTTCCCCTTTTTTACGTAACAATAACTTCCTTATCCAATCAACTGGAATAACTAAAGAAGCTAATAATACCATCACTTCAAATTCAAACAACGAAAGACCATAAGTTCTAAACATATCTCCACCATAATAAATCAAATATACTTGCACAATTAAAATAAACAGTATGACGATCAGAAAGATTTTATTTTTAGAAATATATGCCAATAAATTTAGCCTATGAGTTCTAGCATTAAAACTATTAAAAATACTAATAAATATAAATAATCCAAAAAAGGCAGTCATTAAATCTTCCGTACTACCATCACCAAAAATACTATGAATAAAAGGACTTTTTAAGAAAAATATACATAGCAAAGACGAAAAGCAGCCAGTAATAAATATCTCCTGTTTCATATAATTGTTAATAATCATCTCATCTTTTCGCTTAGGCCTTTCATTCATATACTCCTTAAGCGCCGGCTCAAAAGAAAAGGCTATACCAGCAAGAGTATCCATAACCATATTTATCCAAAGCATTTGAATAACCGTAACAGGCGTATCTACGCCAATGAATGGACCAACAATAGATATACTTACCGCACACAAATTAACTGTTAACTGAAACACAATAAATTTTCTAATACTTTTGAAAATAGTTCTACCATATAATACAGCATTGGAAATTGATAGCAAATTGTCATCTAAAATCACAATGTCACTAGCTTCCTTTGCCACCTCAGTACCTGAACCCATAGCAAACCCGACATCAGCTTTTTTTAAAGCCGGAGCATCGTTCACGCCATCACCAGTCATTCCAACTACCAATCCAGCTTCTTGAGCTAGTTTCACTAATCGACTTTTATCTTGAGGTAAAGAGCGGGCAATAATTTTTAAACGCGGTAATAATTCTTTAACTTCTTCGTCTGACTTTTTGTGTAGCTCACTGCTAGTTAAAATAACATCATCTTTACTCGTTAATAAGCCAACCTCCCTACCGATTGATGTAGCTGTCTTAACGTTATCACCCGTAATCATAACCGTATTAATATGAGCTTTCTTAATTAAATTAAGTCCTTCAACCGCTTCTGGCCTTACCTCATCTTTAATGTATACAAGCCCAATTAAAGTCATTCTACTTAGCCGGTCTTTAACCTCCATTGTGGCAAAAGCTAGTACTCTTATTCCTCTTGAAGTTGCTTCTTCGATTTGTCTATAAATTCGTTCATGATGAAATAAGCCAGTTTTTCTTCCTTTGTCATAATAATGAGTACATTTATTTAAAATAACCTCTGGCGCTCCCTTAATTAAATTGACTGTCCGCCCATGATGTTTAACTACTGCTATCGAATACTTTTTTTCACTTGAAAATGGTATTGTATCAATTTTTGTAAAACTAACATTTCTACTGTGGAAAAAATTTAATAATGATCTATCGGTGATATTTCCCCCAACTACTTCGCCTTTATTATCATAGTTACTAGAATTATTGGCTATTAATGATACCTTGGCTTGCTTATAAAATTCCATATTGCTCTTAAGTTCTTCTTCATCATGATATATATTTCCCATAGGATCACTGATACCGATAACTTCTAATTTTCCTTTAGTAATCGTTCCTGTTTTATCGGTAAATAACATATTAATATTTCCAGCGGTTTCGATTCCCATTAATTTTCTAACAAGTACATTACTTTTAAGCATTCTTTTCATATTAGAAGAAAGAACTAATGTTATCATCATCGGAAGTCCTTCGGGAACCGCTACAACTATGATTGTCACGCTCAAAGTTAAAGCGTGCAATATATATCCAAACATTAATGGAAAATTAGTTACAGTTTCTTTAATTAAAGCTATATCAAAGTTATTATCCAAAACTAAAACAGAAAATAAATACGAAACCGTTACTAAAGCCGCTCCAATATAACCCATTTTGCTAATTTGTTTAGCCAAATGTGTAAGGCGAATTTTAAGAGGACTAATAGGTTTTTTTTCATTAACTTCTTTAGCCAAGGCACCATAAAAAGTAGCATCCCCTACCTTTTCGACCTCCATTAATCCTTCACCAGAATAAACAACAGTCGAGCGATAAACTGCACTACCATCTTTTTTCTCAATTTCCTTCATTTCACCGTTTAAATTAGATTCATTTACCATTAAATGGCCATTTATCAACTTACCATCGGCTGGAATTTGATCACCAGTTTCCAATTTAACAATATCACCAACAACAATATCGTTAATATCTATTTCAGCAATCTTATCATTACGTTTAACCCGGCTTTTTATTTTTGAAGCATCTGCTTGTAACTTATCAAATGCTTTTTCACTACCATACTCAGAGATCGTCGAAATAAATGAAGCTAGAAAAATAGCAATGACTATTCCCACCGTCTCATACCAATCAAAATCTTGAAACAAAAATAAAGTTTTAACAGCCAAGGCAATAAGCAATATTTTAATAATTGGATCTCCAAGCGTCGATAATAAATGACGCATAAAGCTTTCCCTTTTACCCATTGTAATTTCGTTAGTTCCATGTTTCTTACGTGCAGTTTCAACTTCGTGATCCGTCAATCCTGTTTTCATAGGCACCTCCTATGAATAATTTACTAAGCTAAACTTCCTTATAGAACATCAACAGTTCGACAAAAATTCTGCCACAATAAAAACGGTCAAATTAAACCGTTTTCTTTTAATAAATTATAAATACATGAATAACTACGACGATTGTAAAAATTACAAAACTTTCTAATACTAACATTGCTTTTTTTATAAAGAGAAATTATATATTGTTTTTCTTCTTCACTCATTACATTAACTGGTACTCGATTTTTATTTCCGTGCACTAAGCTAATTGTTCCATCTAATACTTCTTTTTTTAATCTTAAAATATATTTAGGATGATAACCTGTAATTTCTGCAATTTCCTTATAGGTTAAAAAGGTCTTATTATCTAGTTTATCATGAATTAGCTTTACAGCCATTTCTTTCTTATCCACAATATCACCCCACACAATCAGTCCTATTATACCATTTAGACACCTATTTATGTCAATAATTTCAGAAAAAAAGAGAATTTTTTTAAGTATTCTCTAGCTTTTTTTTTAATTTTCACTTATTTCGGGTCTTTTTTTGCATTATAATAGCTTTTTCTTCATTTTGAACTTTTTTCTCTCTTTTACTTTTTATAATACTAGTGATCAAAATAAGAACATTAAATATTACTAAAATTCCAACCAAAATACTAATATCTTTGATTAAAAAACTACTATTTATATTAACAAAAGACTCTCTTAATAGATCTACTGAATAAGTCATCGGCATAAACGGATAAACTATTTGATATATCTCCGGTTCTGTTTGTACAGGAAAAGTTCCACCACAAGATGCAAGTTGTAACACTAAAAATACCAGTGCTAAAAATTTACCTACATCTTGAAAATTAAAGAACAAAAACATAATAATGGCTAAAAATGCCTCTGATATTAATATACATGATCCATAATATACAAATAAATTAGTCACTTCAAAACCTAGTAATAGTTTTAAAATAAATGCCAATAAAATAGCTTGAACTATCCCAATTACATTGTATAAAACTAAACGTAATCCACGGTTTTCACTGCGACGTCCCAAAATTTTAAATCGCTTATCTGGGTCATAGTACAGTCCCATTAAAATTAAAATGCCACCCATCCATAAAGACAAAGACATAAAATAAGGAGAAAAGAAAGTCCCATAAACCTTTACATCGCCATAGTCTTCTTCATGTATTTTGATTGGTGCGCTAGCGTATTCTGATAATCCTTCAAGTTCATCGGTTGCTTCTTTAGTCTTACTAATCTTATTATCAACAGTTTCCTTAGCTTTATTTACTCCATTATTTAAAGACGTAGTTCCGGTAGCTAAAGTTACCACACCATTATTAGTTTCCTCTAACGCGCTATTAACCCTTTGTGAATTAACATTCAAACTAAATAGGCCTTGATTAAGTTCATCAATCCCCTTATAAACAGAATTTGAACCACTTCTAAGTTTTAATAATCCTGATTCCAACGTATCAATTCCACTTTTCAACTCTGTCAAACTTCCAACCTGTGTAGCCATTAAATTAATCCCGCCATTAACTAATGAATTACCGCTTACAAGTCCATCAGTACCTTCTTTAAGTTGCGCTAAACCACTATATCCTGTTGAATCCACACTTGTATAGCCTTTAGCAATTTGATAAGCTGTCATAAGTGAAACATCGCTTTGAACTTCGGGATGACTTTCAACATAAACAATAATTTGACTATAAGCTAAATTCGCCTTATCAATCATATCATCTGATTTAATCTTATAGGTACCTAGATTAGACGTAAAATCATCACTGCCGGTTTTCAAATCAGAAACTTTATTAACTAATGTAGGCAAAGAATCCGTTTTATCTTTCAATTCCTTGACCCCATCATAAGCACTCTCTAATCCACTATTTACCTGCTCATAAGAACTGTACAACTTCTGAGCCCCAGTTGATAACTTTTCTACACCATTATTAAAATCTTTATAATTAGTAGATAAAATGTTTATTCCGCTTTTTAATTGATCAGCGCCTACATTTAAATCATTAGTGCCTGTATAAATTTCTCCTAAAGCATTACTAATTTGCCCAGTTTCTGAAGGAACGCTTTGTAAATTACCAGTTAACGTTCCCACGATTTCCTTTGTAACTTCAGCATGTAATTCCGTTTCAACTTCCTTAACTGCTGTTCCAATAATTTGCGAAGCTAAATAACTGGTTTTTGTATTTGGCATATAAGTTATCATTGTCTGCTGGCGATCTTTAGTAGCTGCTGACTCTAATGAACTAGTAAAATCTTTAGGAATTTTAATTACCGCATAATAATCTTTATCAATTAACCCTTGGTCAGCCTCCTCTTCGCTCACAACTTGAAAGTCAAAGACTTTCTTTTCTTTTAAAGTTCCTATTAGTTCATCACTTTTACAATTTTCATTACACTCATCTAAGTTGACTAACGCCACTGGAACATTACTCAAAGAATTATAAGGGTCCCAAAACCCTTTTAAATAAAATAAACTATATACAAGCGGTAAAATAATAATTCCTAAAATTATTAACAATTTCATTTTTTTATCATCGCGTTTTATTTTTTTCATAGCTTTTCTCCCCCATTATTTAAACAGCCAAGCTCGCAAAATATTCATGATGTTTTCAGCAGCTTCTTTCTTATCAAGCGGCTTATCTAATTCAAACATCAATGCAATATAAATTTTATATATTAAAAAAGATACAATTTCGGTGTCACATTCTTTAATATAATTATCCGCTATGGCTTTTTCTAATTTTAACTTAAGCTCATCTTGAACTGTGGCATTTAAAATCCTAATACATTCAGCAGCAATTTCAAAATTGCCACTATCTTCCTTAAAAAAATTCATCAAAAGTTTAGAATTATTTCTATACTCCATCATTTCTATAATCTGTTCATAAATCTTTTGATCAAAAGATATTGGTTTCTTATCAATCACATTAGATATTTCTCTTATTTTGTTAAGCTCGTCATAAAGAAAATATTTAATTAAATCATTTTTATCTTTAAAATATGTATAAATCGTTTTTTTAGTTACTCCAGCCTTTTGAGCCAATTCATCCATACTAACTTTGCGATATCCATATTGACTAAATAATTCTTTAGCCGTTTTTATTACTTGTTCTTTTTTACTACTCAAGCTAAACACCTCCAACTACACTAATAAACTAAAAAAGTATACTAGTGTAGTATATGACAAATTATATCAAATGTCAACAAAAAACACTAAAGTTTTAGTGTTCGTTTACTTAAATAAGTATATTAAATACAAAAAGGTAAGAAAAAAGAAAAATAAAATTCCGAGTGACAATTAAATAAAAGTGTAAAACTTTATAATTATTAACCAATTTTCTTTGTATATTTACATTCAGGATAATTAACGCAGCCATAAAACAACCCAAATTTAGAAGATCTAATTATCAATTTTCCACCACACAAAGGACAATTTAAGCTATCATTAACTACTTTAATACTCTTGTTATCGCGAAGTAATTCTAATACAAAAATAGAGGGATGTTTGCGATTTACTAAAAGATAATTAGAATTTTTAGTCCTAGTAAGTGCCACATAAAATAAACGACGTTCCTCCTCATAAGGGTAACTGTCATTTAAATCAATAACATATTTAAGAACATCGTCATTGTTTAATTTATTCGGAAATCCCAATAATTTATTTTCAAGACCAACAATAATCACATTCTCAGCTTCTAATCCTTTTGATTTATGAATTGTCATAAATTTAACCTTTTTATTTTTTACTGTAAGACCATTTAAGTCCTTATTATTTCGCCCGATTACTAAAATCTCATCACTAGTAATCATTTCTACTACTTTTTCAAACGCTATATTAACATCATTATCATAATAATAAACATAAATTGGATTTTTGTTACTTTTATCAGAATATAATTTTTTATAAATTTGCCGCTTATTTTTTAAAATAAACTTACTAGTAATTTCCAAAAGTTCCATCGAATTACGATAGGTTTTTTCCAGTTTAAAGACTTTGGAAAAAGGAAAATAATCTTTAAAATTAGTGAAAACATTTAAATTAGTGCCGGTAAAACGATAGATACTTTGAAAATCGTCACCTACTACCAGTAGTTTTGCCCCAGTAAGCATCTTTATTGTTTTTATAAGTTCACACTTAACTACTGAAGTATCTTGATATTCATCGATAATAATATACTTGTAATTATATATGCCATGTTTTTCTGCTGCTTCTATACTTTTATTAATCATATCGTGAAAATCTATACAATTATTTTTTTCAAGGTGATACAAATAATCTAAATATATGCGCTTAGTTAAAGATAAAAAGGCTCGATGTTTATCACGCTTATAACCTTCTTGCTTCTTGCTTTGTTTTAAAAAAACATCAAAATCATTAATCTTAAAATTACCATTTTTAAATAGATTAATAAACATTATAATCAGTTTTTTTAAAGTTTCCACTTCATCACTATTTAAAATTATTTCTCTTTGCAAATCTAGAAGCTCATCCCCACCAAAGGTCATAAATTTCATCTCTGGCAATAAAATATTTAACGAACTAAAAAGATTGATATTTTTTCTCACAATTTTTTTCAAAAGACCATCATCAGCTAAATTAACAGTGTACCCATTATCTTTAAGAATTTTTCTGCCTAGCTTATGAAACGTCATAATCTCCATATCAACCCCACATTTGATTAAGTTGTTTTTTAAATTATTACTTGCTTCATTAGTAAATGAAATCACTAAAATTTCTTGCGGTAGCACGCCATTTTTTATTAAATATAAAATTCTACCAATAATTGTTAAGCTTTTACCACTGCCTGCCCCAGCAATAACTAATGTATTGTCTTCCTCAGCCGTAATAATTTTCCTTTGTACTAGATCTAAACTATAACCATTAACATTATCAAACAAGTCCGCATTATCAGCTAGCTTTTGGGCCACATATTGTCTATTATTAATGGAAACTTTTTTTTCTAATACGAATCCGAAAAGACCATTTATTATTTTACCACTTTGTTTTTTTAACCGATTTAGCTCTAACTTTGAAATATACAAAAAACCACCTCTAAAGTAAATATACTTTATTAGTGATTTAAATCCTTTAATCTATAAACTAAAAGTAACATTTCCTAAATTTAAAAATATATAAACTGCCGTTGCAATAACACCTAAACCAAAGCCCACAATTAATGACATTATAAACTTATAAGCAAAACCACCTTGATTCCAATTATTATTCATAACATTAGCTTGCGACTCTTTTGCAATAATAGAATGTCCATTTCCTAAAGTAAGCGTTTTATTAGAAGTGCCTTGACTTACCCCTTGGCCTTGAGAAAAAGACTGATTATTTGGCATCGGTGGATAATATCCGGATACTCCATTTCCAGAATTTGGATAAATTGGCTGCCCATTAAATTGCCCTTGGGGATAATTGGGCATATTAGCAGCATAACCAGAAGGATAGTTTGAATAAATTGGCTGGCCGTATTGATTAATTTGTGAATCTCTTACTTGCTGACTTTTATCCAAAGCCTGCGCTGTTCCAACAACAATACCAGTTCGAAATGCTTCAACTTCTTTTTTAGATGCCGTTCCTAAATCAATCCACCCATATGGATTGCCATCTTTGTCTACTTTATAAGACACGCCATTATCGGTAATAATATAAGTACTACCATTCATCATCACTTGATATTTATTTTCTGGCATTTCGAATCACCTTCTATCTAATATAACTAATTATATTATACCAAATTATTTCTTCATTTAACCTTATTAACTAAAAATATTCATTAAAAGTGTAAAGAAAAAGAAGCACCCCTTCTTATTTAACATATTTAGCTACTTCTTCATAATCACTAAAGTGAAACTTATCCTTACCTACGATTTGATAATCCTCATGGCCTTTACCTAATACTAATAAAATATCTTTTTCCTCAAGACTATTAATCGCTGTCTTAATAGCTTCTTTACGATCCTCGATAATCTCAAAGTTATCTTTTTCTAATTTAGCTACAATATCATTTAAAATTTCACTAGGATCTTCAGTCCGAGGATTATCACTCGTAAAGAAAACATAATCACTATTATTAGTAGCTACTTCCCCCATTAAAGGTCTTTTGGTCTTATCCCTATCACCACCACAGCCAACTAGAGTTACAACTCTTCCTTCGGCATAATCTCTAACACTACTAATAATGTTTTGAACAGCATCTGGTGTATGAGCATAATCAATAATTACCGTTATTTTATCATTTTTAACAATTTGATAACGTCCTAACGGGGCTGTCAAATTCAAGGTCTCTTTGATAACATCATCCACATCTAAACCTAACTTATCACACAAAATATATGCATTCATGTAGTTATATATATTATAAATACCCGGAATTGGAAGCACAATTTCTTTAATCTCATCGCCATGTTCCACTTTAAAGCTACTATGATTATTAGTAAGCAAAATATTACTTAGTCGGTAATCCCCTTTACCTTGGCCTAATAAAATATTTTTGTTACTATCCATTATAAAATCTTTTCCGCATTTATCGTCGATATTAATTACGGCAAATCCAGATTTTTTCACATTTTTAAACAAAAGCAGTTTCGCATTTTTATATTCTGTCATCGTCTTATGATAATCTAAATGTTCTCTAGTTAGATTAGTAAAAGAAACCATATCAAATTTTAAACATTCTAAACGACGCATAGCCAAAGCTTGGCTTGAAACTTCCATAGCTATAACTTCACAGTCATCATTAGCTGCTTCTACTAACATATCATACAAATCGTATAAATCTGGAGTTGTATTTACTAAAGGACGATTTCTTTCCGGTAAATAAAAACCAATAGTTCCTATATAAGCAGTTTTTACACCTAAGCTATTTAATAATTGATAAATTAAATAGCAGCTTGTAGTTTTTCCGTTAGTTCCCGTAATCCCTATAATTTTCAATTTACTTAATTTATCGGCATATAATTCTTTTAAATAATTTGCCAAATAAGTTCTAGTATCTGGAACAATTATCGTTTTAACACTATACTGCCCATGCTCCGCAATAATACATGCTGCACCATGATCAATCGCATTTTCAATGTAGTCATGGCCGTCACGAGTTGCCGCTTTTATTGCAATAAAAGTATCCCCAGGTTCTATTTTCTTTGAATTAACCTTAAGCATTAATCATCTCTCCTTACTTATACAGTTTATGATTTTACTTTGTTTTTGCTTTTTTATTCTTTTTTAATTTATTTAATAATAATTCAATTGGCTTATCGATAAACGCTGATAACAAAATCATAAAATATGCAAGATATCCAAGTAAAATAACAACAATATAATAAAATTTACTATGATCAAAAAGTAAATAGCCATTTTGTAAATATTGGTAATCTAAACAAAAAGCCCATAAAATTAACGCATAAATAATCAGTGAAACTATCGAAACCCTCACATTTCGCGCATTGAATTTAAATTTTCCTGTTTGTTTTCTTAAAGTAAATAAATACATAAAAGTATAAAAGATTACCATTGCTACTCCCATAACTTTGGCATCAAAATTAAATGCAATAATAATTAATATAATAGATAATAATTCTAAAGTTATAAAATGCTTTTTACCATCTTTCACAATCAAATTAAAATACTTTTTTAAACTATACTTCGCATCTTCTAGCAGCATTAATCCATAACGATATTTTAAAATTAAATAGCAAAAATACGTTGACAAAGAAATAAAGAAAAATATCACTGTGCACCTCCAAAATAAATATCATACCAAAGTAGAAAAATATATATGGTCCATATCTTACGACTATTGTCTTTTTTCCCATTTCGATGATTATCTAATAATTTAATAATTTTCTTCACATTGAAAAACTCTGATGCCTTTTCAAAGCGAGCTCTAATTGTATTATATACATCATCATCTTTCATCCAAACTCTAATAGGTACCGGAAAACCTAATTTCTTTTTATCAGAAACATTAGCTGCTAATGTTTCATGAGCAATATCTCTAAACAATTTCTTTGTCTTATATTTATCAACCTTATATTTTGTCGGTAGATGGCGCGCATAATCAATTAAAGGCCTATCCAAATAAGGAACTCGAACCTCCAAAGAGTTGGCCATACTCATTTTATCAGCTTTTAATAATATATCGCCAATCAACCAAAAATTAAAATCAATATATTGCATTTTCGTCACATCATCTTTATCAGCAACTTTGTCATAATATGGCTTAGTTAATTCTTTAAACCCTTTGGTTTCTGGTTTAAACTTAATAATTTTTTTAATCTCTTTGCTATCAAAAATAAAAGCATTACCAACAAAACGTGTTTCTAACTTTTTCCCGCGACGTACTAAGAAATTAAGCCCGCGGTGCGCCGGAAAAATGCTCGCAACAGCGCCGATTACTCTTCTAACACCATATGGGATTTTGTAATACCAAGGCCAAACAAACGGTTCTTGATAAATGTTATAACCCCCAAATATTTCATCTGCTCCTTCACCTGAAAGAGAAACTTTAACATTATCACTAGCTATTTTAGTTACAAAGTATAACGCCACCGCTGACGGATCAGCCAATGGTTCATCCATATAATACATAATGTTTGATAAGTTTTTAAAATATTCTTCTTTAGTAATCACCTTACTAATATTTTGAGTATTAATTTTAGCTGATAAATCCTCGGCGTAACTAATCTCACTATATTTTTTATCATTAAATCCTACTGTAAACGTTTTATCTACATCACTGCTTGCCGCAATAAACGATGAGTCAACACCTGAAGATAAAAATGCACCAACTTCAACATCACTAATTTTATGAGCTCTAATTGAATCTTTAAGTCGTTCATCGACCCCAGTTTTCCACTCTTCATAGGTTTTGGTATTATCTTCTTCAAATTCTAAAGCATAGTACTTCTTTATCTCAAGATTTCCATCCTTATACTTCAAATAATGACCAGGCATTAGTTTGTAAACATTTTTGAAAAAGGTTTCTTCGCCAACACTATACTGGAACGTTAAATAATATTCAAGCATTTTACGATTAAGTTCTTTCTTAAAATTTGGATGAATCAAAAAGCTTTTAATTTCTGAACCGAATAAAAAAGTATCATCCATAACAGCATAATAAAACGGCTTTATCCCATAAAAATCACGGGCCGCAAAAGTCTCCTTACTTTCAGTATCATAAATTACAAAAGCAAACATTCCTCTTAATTTATCTAAAATTTTTTCCTTATATTCCTCATAACCATGTAATAAAACCTCAGTATCTGTATTCGTTGAAAATTTATGTCCTTTGGTAATTAATTCCTCTTTTAATTCCTGATAATTATAAATTTCACCATTAAAAATAATAACCTTTGTTCTATCTTCATTATAAATCGGCTGTGAGCCATTATTTAAATCAATAATCGATAAACGTCGAAATCCTAAGGCAATTGTTTCATCAGTATAATACCCTTCAGAGTCAGGTCCACGATGCGCAATTAAATCAGCCATTTTCTTTATATTTTCTTGTTTATCTGGTTCTTTATTTACATATCCTACAAAGCCACACATATAATGCCTCCTTTAGCCTTTATCTGTTTATATTTTACCACAACTTAAATGTTTATACAATATTTTGCCTCCCATTCAAAAGGAAGATTCATCTAAAGCCACATAAAAAAAGAAATTATTTTTTTAATTTCCTTTAGATCAAAATAATTGTAAACTAAAATCAATATTTTACTTTCTTTAAATTGTAAAATAAAAATTCATATATAATTTATAAGAAAAGGTAATATTTAAGAAAGATAATAGATGAAATGTCAATGTTTGTTAATAACAATCGTCTTTGTCATCACATCTTTTAATGTCTGGCGCCTTGGCATAACAAAAGATAATAGTATACTGAATGGAATTATCGTCTCAAATAGCAAAATAATCATTCTTATTAAAGCTTTACCAAAACTAAGTGTTTCTCCTTGTAAACTGACAACTTTAATATCTAAGATTTTTTTTCCAAAAGTTGCCCCACTACGACTTTCCATATATGGAAAGTAAATAACCATATACAATAATAATATAATCCCGATAATCAAAACAATAGTTGAAGCAAAATCTGTCGTTGAAGACTCACGCAATATTGGCAAACTAGCTAACCATTTATAACCCCATACTAATAAATACAAATAAGCCATGTCAATAAAATAAGCTAAAAGTCTAATTAATGGATTAGCATAACGAAATTCACTATAATTTTCTCTAGTAATTTTATTAGTAACATAAGTATGAGAAACGATATCACTTAAAGCCTGTTTTTTTGGCGTAAATATTATAATTAAAAATCCAATCCCTAATGTCAAAATATTTAATATTCGAGCCAAATTACGTCCAAAAGCTTTAGAAAAACTAATAGGACTATCGTTTTCATCTACAACTTCAAGGCCCAACAATCTTTCACCAATAGTTCCCATCTTTTTGGAACTTTGGCGAAATACACAATAAAAGAAATAAAAAATAGGAAACAAAATAAAAATAAAATAGTTTTTTAAAATAACAGCTATATCTATATGCGCAAAATCTACTAAAAAGTTAAATAAATCACTATAATAATTTGGCACAGTAAAATATAGATAAACTAAATTAATAATTCCAAAAATAACACTAAAAATAACTAAATCCAAACTTGTTGCTACTATTCTTTTAATAAATCCCCCATATTTGGGCATTACAAACTCTTTTAATTTTTCTTTTTCATACTTTATAAACATTTCGTCTAATTGCTCAAAATTGTAATTACAATAAGGACAAACTTGCTGTCCCGCATCGATCATCCGTCCACAATTTGGACAACCCTTTTCCATTCTTCCACATCCTTTATTAAATTATATCATAGTCAGAAAAAAAGTAAATAACTGATTATTTACCTTCTAACTGCTTTTTATTTGATTTATATAATTATTTATTTTGCTAGCCCAAGCTGAACTTGAAGCATATTTTTTATTCATTAATTCAGGCGTATTCAGCCCTTTGTCATAATAATTCTCTTTTAAATTAACAATAAAAGCTTTAATGCCAGCTTCTAAAGAGTCAAAATGTATTAATGACCCGCCAGATTTCATTCCCCCAACATTGTTATGATTCTTGACTGCTGAGCTGCAATTCCATTTACATCCTGTTTCATGTAAAGTAATTGCTACCGCTAAATAAGGATCAACACCATATTGTAAAGCATAACTAGCATATAAATTACCAGTTCCAGACAAAGTAGAATGCAATGATTTATTGAGTTTACTAACTAACTGTTCCATTGTAAGTCCGTCATAAACAATTGAAATAGCATTCTCTTGAGGTTCT
Source organism: uncultured Bacilli bacterium (assembly GCA_944358695.1). Lineage (GTDB taxonomy): Bacteria > Bacillota_I > Bacilli_A > RF39 > UBA660 > Coprosoma. The sequence continues at coordinate 15,514 of CALVRM010000039.1, forward strand.
ATGTTTTTCTCTTGAACCGTTGGTTTTGTTTCTTGAACCGGTGGTTGTTTTTCTTCAACCAAAGGTATTGCAATAGCCACATCCATACTAGAAGCACTGTCGGCCAGTTGAGCAGTACTATCAATAGTTTCAGTAGTACTAGCTAATTCTTCTTTATTAGTAGTTTCATATGTTACATCGTTTTCATACGCCATGGTTGATAAATGTGGAACGGTAATAGCCATAATTAATCCAAAAACTAAAATGGCATATACCATATGAGTCTGTTTCATTCTCATCTCTCCTATGCTATTTATCATTTTACCATAGGAAAATTATTGAGTCAAATCGACAAAAACCGACTTTTCGCTTATTTTTTTAAGAAAACAGCTTTAACAAATAATTTTATTTAGAAAAAGTCTTTAATTTTTGAATCGAAGTAAATTGTTTAACATTAGCCTTCTTTAACTTTTTTAATTCCTTTTGTAAATCCAATACCATTTTTTGAACTTCTTTAATATTCATAATATCCCCCCTAAAAGTATTAACTATTATAACTATAATTTAAAAAAAGTCAAACAAAAAAGTCTTATGATAGTGTAAAATAGTTTTGGGATAAGGTATACAAAAAGGAAGACTCTTTGATAAAATGTAATTGTTAATGAATATTACTTATTATACTTATTTATTAACCATTTGAGAACAATATCTTCCTTTTGTTATTGTAATTTAATTAAAAAGTTTCTTCCATAGGTATTTCCCTATAACCATATAAATAATAATAAAATATATCGTTTAGCACTTGAATAAGACAATTATATATTTGCTTATCTATATAACCATTATCTAAATATTGTTCTTTTATTTGTTTAATAAAACTATTATATATTTCTTGATAATTTTCTTTATCAATAGTTTCCAGTAAATGAATATTACATAATATTATTTTTAACTTTCCAAGCTCATAATTAACTTTATTATCTTCCAGTATTTCCATATCTTCTAATGTTTCATATTGTTCTAAAGCCAGTAGATATGATTCTACATTCGTTATTTTTTGAGCTTCAAATCTATTTAAGTATTGTTTAAGCTCAGCAATAGAATAATTTTGAACATTAAATTTCTTTAAAATTTTACATGTTTCAGAATTTAAAACATAATCTTTCAAAGAAATTTTATTTAGCCTTATTGTATGCTCTATCTGATATAACCCGTTTGATAAAATAACTAAATCTTTTGATTCTTTCAAAAACTTAAGTAATTTTCTATGATATCTTTCATCAAAAGCTTGCTTTTGTGTATATAAATCCAATATTTCATATTTTAAATTTTCTATTTTGCTCATGCCCCTTTATCCATTATTTATTTTAATTATTTAAATTTACTATTAACGTCAAAATATATTTGATACTAATAAAAATTCCTATAAACATACCCGAAAACATAGAAACTAAAAATATCATTACAAAACCACTATTAGAAAAACTATTACTTTTTGTTAAAACTTTACCGCTTTCTTGTTGGCGATGAATAATAGTATTTTTTTCCCTAATTTGATGCGCTATTTCAACTTCAGCATTAGATCGTTGATCAAACGGTTTAGAAATATTTACTCCGCTTAATTCACTAAATTGATTTTCTGAAATTTGTTCTATTGCATTTTGCTGTATTAATTTATCATTAGCCCTTTTGTTTTGTATTTCGCTAAGTACTACATCCAATGCTTGATCTTTTGGGCACTCAATATCTGGTATTGTATTATAAAATCCTTCATACTGAATTTCTCCTTTTTCATTTATCGGAGCTTCCGTAGGAAAATTGATCCCAATATTTTCACCGATTTGACCATTTTGCCTTATTTCATGTTCTCTTTCACCATGATATTCTCCACTTGTTAACTGAATGTTAAAAGGCGTGCGCCCATAACCACCTTCTCCTAATGTAGCTTCGCCAACAACCGTTGCATATCCACTTTGTTTGCAAAATTTTGCTAAAGTTTCAGCCGCCGAAAATACATTATTATCTACTAAAAGAAACTTCTGATATCGTTTTGCATCAGGACTTGCTGGAATTGGTTCCCATATTTCACTATAATTTCTATCCAAAAATAAATCATGACATTCGGATTTAAATGGTAATGTTTGATCAGTAAAACAGCTAAAATTTTTAAAATATTCATCACTTCCACCGCCATTACCACGAATATCTAAAATAACATTTTCAACTTCATTTTGTTTTAAATAACTCTCTAAACTTTCAAAGATATAGCCATCTTTAGCAATTCTTTGATTTGCAAAAGATTTTACTTTAATAACAACTGAATCTTCCAAAAAACTAACCTCAACATTATTGTTTTTAAATGGTTCAAAAATTTCACGCTCTCTTTCTGTTACGGCAATAGCATCAGCTATATTAAAATTTCTAGGTCTGACAAAAACATGGCCAGACTCTATTTTACTTGTTAAATTACTATCTATAAAATCTACAAAGTCGTCATCATTTTTTACTGTGCTACTAAGTTGGTTTTGTAACTCATTCAAATAATCTCGATTTAAAAAATTGTTACCTTTCCATTCTAAATAATAGCTTTGACTTGTCTTTAATAAATTAAACACAAACTCTAATTTTTCTGAATAATTAGATAATGAATCATATTCGGTTTGAATAACAGATAATTTATGCTGCCTTTCTGCTGCAATGTTTTCCAATGCCATACATACCACACCCTATTGTAATTATATCAGATAATTAGTTTTAATAAAATAATAAAAAATGGAAAACTATAATACATATATCATACAAATAAACAAAAAAGGCTTATGCAGCCTTTATTGAATTTATGTAAGCATTAACTTGCGAAGCCCATGTCGAACTAGCCGCGTACTTCGGTCCTATTGTCTCAGCCGTCGTTAAACCTTGTGATATATAATTTCTATATAAATTATCCATATACGCTTTAATACCTTCCTCTAAAGATGGAAAACTAGCATATGAACCACCATTACACTTACCAGTTCCGCCAGATTTCATTCCACCAACATTATTACACTGTTTTAAAAGCGTACTACATTCCCATTTACATCCTGTCTCATGCATCACAATAGCTACCGCCAAATAAGGATCTATACCTAATTGTATAGCATACGAAGCAAATGTATTTCCTTGACCTGCAATAGTTGAATTAAGGCTTCTATTCAATTTAGAGCCTAACTCTTCCATAGTCATGCCTTCATACACAATTTCGTTCTTTCTCGCTTCCTCAGCTTCACGCTCTTTATCTTCTTGTGATTGCCCTTCAGCAACCTGAACATTTTCTATCCCTTCAGTTTTACTTTCAATGGCTAAGTTATCTGGAGTTACTTTAGCTATGGCAACTGCCGGTCTTATATTTAACTCACTTTCTTGAAGTACAGTCATATTTTCACTTACATATTTTTTCTCACCATTTAAGGCAAGTATTGTTGAACCAAATGTTGTTCCAACTAAACACAAAGTAGTTACGGCCATTATCACGGCCTTAACCGATTGGCTTGTTTTCATCTTTCACCCTCTCCTGCTTCATAGAAAACAGGCTATATTTTAGCATATCCCCGTTTTTCTGTCAAATTCAGACAAAATTCGAGTACTTATACATATCTTAAGGTGCTTTGGTTTATGTACTATGTTCATTTATATTATATGCACAAAAATTATATAATTATACATTTTAATCCCATAATAAATAATTTAATAAAATAACGCATAATAGTATTAAAAAAACATGTAAATATAGTTTGTTAAATATTATCCATACAACACATTTAAAATTACATAACAATTTTATTTACTGCAATTCAGCCACATATATCGTTTGTTTCGTATCATCATCTTTTGTACAAGTTATCATTGTTAAAGTTGTTTTATTTTTATCACGATAAATCGTTACATCACCATCTTTAACATCATTATAAATATTAACAATCTTATAAACATAAGTTGTTCCCTTATAAGAAACCGAAGCTAAATCACCAATTTCTAGTTTCCATAAATTTTTAAAATAGCCAAGGTAGCTACTACCTGAATGAGCAACTAAAATTGTATTTCCATTTTTCTGATCTGGATAACTAGAAGGTCCTAATAAAGTGACATTTTTACCTACGTTATTAAGTTCATTATCTTTATCATAAAAACCTTGTTCCAAATTAATTTTATCAATTTTAAGGACTCCTAAATAGTTTCCGTTTTTAATTTCCTCATTGACTTCAATATCAGCTGCTGCAATATTTTGTGGTGTATTATCTACTATCTCACCATTTTGTTCAGAAAATAGTGAAATACTTACTTTTTCGTAAGCTTTATCTTTTTTCCCAGTAAAATAATCATTTGTCACTAAAAATAATCCTATTGCCATAATTATGAAGCCAATAATTACAATTGCTCGATTACTCAACTTTTTTTTCATTTTTCTTCGCCTCGCTAGTAAAAGTATAACAAAAAAAAAACATCATGTCTATTAACATTATTCAAAGAATATCACATAATATTAATCACCTTAGTAAAATTTTAACATATTTAATACCTGTTACTTAATTGAAATTTCCAATAATTTTGTCGTTTTTAGCACTCACGATTGACAAGTGCTAAAAAATAGCATATAATGTATATTAGGTTATAAAAACCAAATTCATAAAAGGAGGGATACGTATGAATGAACAAAAAGGTTATGAAGAAAATCTTCAAAATCCTCTTGAAAAATACGGACGTGATATTACTCAAAGCGTTAAAGATGGAAAAGTAGATCCAGTTATTGGTCGTGATGAAGAAATTCGCAGTATTAGTCGCATACTTTCGCGAAAAACCAAAAACAATCCTGTATTAATTGGGGAACCAGGTGTTGGTAAAACAGCTATTGTTGAAGGTTTAGCTGCCCGCATTATTAAAGGAGATGTTCCTAATAGTTTAAAAAATAAAAAAATATGGGAACTAGATATGGGCTCTTTAATTGCCGGGGCTAAATATCGCGGTGAATTTGAAGATCGTCTAAAAGCCGTGCTCAAAGAAGTTAAAGATGCAAACGGCGAAATTATTATGTTTATCGATGAAATACACATGATCGTTGGCGCTGGAGCTTTGGAAGGTGCTATGGATGCCGGTAATATGTTAAAACCAATGTTAGCTAGAGGAGAAATACATTGTATTGGGGCTACTACCTTAAACGAATATCGTAAATATATTGAAAAAGACGGAGCACTAGAAAGACGTTTTCAAAAAGTGTTAGTAAATGAACCAAACGTCACTGATACCATCACTATTTTAAGAGGACTTAAAAATCGTTTTGAAGTATACCATGGTGTTTCCATTAAAGATAACGCTCTAGTCGCTGCTGCCTCTTTAGCCGACCGATATATTACCGATAGATTTCTACCTGACAAAGCTATCGACTTAGTTGACGAAGCTTGTGCTACTATCAAAGTACAAATGGAGTCAGTACCTACTGAGCTAGATACGTTAACAAGAAAAATCATGCAACTAGAAATTGAAAAAGAAGCCATAAAAAAAGAAAAAGATGAAATTTCTAAAAACCGAATTATTGAAATTGATAAAAAATTAGAAACCTTAAAAAGTAAAGAGAGTAAACTTCGAAATGATTGGGAAAAAGAGAAAACAATAAATACTAATATCAATAAGAAAAAAGAAGAAATCGAAACAGCTAATCATCAGTTAGAACAAGCTGAATCAATGTATGACTTAGAAAGCGCTGCACGTTTGCGCCATGGCGTTATTCCAGCACTCCAAAAAGAACTAGAAACTCTTCAAAAAAACGATAAAAGTTCAATTTTAAGTGATACCGTTACTGACGAATCAATTGCCACTATTGTTTCTAAATGGACCCATATTCCAGTTAATAAACTAGTCGGTGGTGAACGAGAAAAACTATTACACTTAGAAGAAAATCTAAAAAAACGAGTTAAAGGGCAAGACGAAGCTATTCATTTAGTAAGTGATGCAATTATCAGAGCTCGTGCTGGCATAAAAGACCCAAATAGACCAATTGGATCATTCATTTTTCTTGGGCCTACCGGTGTTGGAAAAACCGAAATTGCGCGTAGTTTGGCCTATGAATTATTTGACGATGAGCGCCATATGATTCGAATCGATATGAGTGAATATATGGAAAGCCATTCCGTTGCCAGATTAATTGGCTCTCCTCCAGGATACGTCGGTTATGATGACGGTGGACAATTAACAGAAGCCGTAAGACGTAACCCATATAGCATTGTATTATTTGATGAAATTGAAAAGGCTCATAAGGATGTATTTAATATATTACTTCAAATACTCGATGATGGTAGAATTACTGATTCACAAGGTAGAACTGTCGATTTTAAAAATACAATTATTATTATGACATCTAATATAGGTAGTGAATACATTTTAGAAAATAACAAAAACAGCAGTGCAATGGTTACAAATGAACTTAGAAGTACATTTAAGCCAGAGTTTATTAACCGTATTGATGAGATTATTATATTTAATTCCTTATCTAAAAGCGTTATTTATCAAATATTAGAAAAAATAATTGCCGAAATTGAAAGCCGCTTAAGCGATAAAAAAATAAAAATTGTATTAACTAATAATGCTAAAGAATATATTATTGAAAACTCATACGACGAAAAATATGGAGCAAGGCCAATAAAAAGATATGTAAGTCGTAATATTGAAACATTGATTGCCGAAAATATTATTGAAGATAAAATAAAATTCAATTCAACAATTACTATCGATATAGATAAAGACCAATTTGTTATAAAACAAGAAAACTAAATTTTATACAAAATACTGAAAAATGGCTATAAACATTTAATGTTATAACCATTTTTTAATTTAATAAATAAACTATAAAGATTTATTTTTCTTTTTCCATAATATCTTTATAAATATCTATTAGCTTACTTTGATTTTTTAAAACAAGCTCTAATTTGTGATGTAAATCTTCTAAAATTAGTTCACTTTTCAGATCAACAATATAATCGTTTTGGTTCCTTAAACTATCCTTTTTAGCCTCTCTATGTTGACTCATCATAATAATTGGTGCTTGAATTGCCGCAATACAAGACAAAAGCAAATTAAGTAAAATAAAAGGATAAGGATCAATTTTATCATTTAATAAATACGTATTCAAAACTATCCAAAAAATCAAAAACAAAACAAATAAAATAATAAAAGTCCAACTTCCAGCAATTGCTGAAATTTTATCAGCTAATTTATCACCAATTGTCAAATTTTTCTCTTCTTGCTTATCAATATCTACGGCGATTGGATTATCTACTAACATTTCAATTAATTCTTCTCGTTCTTGTACACTTAAACTTTGACTTACTAATCTTTTTACAATTTCTTTTTTATCCATCTTTTTCCTCCACATAATTACAGCTACTTAATTTTATTATGTGAATTTTCTAGGCTTTTATTAGTCACCTTTAAAATTTTTCCATCTACCAATCCATATCAAAAACTTATCATACTTATATTTTTAGTATGACTAATCTTTTAATACCACATTGTTTGTTCTAAATAAATAATAAATAACATTAAAATGAAAAATTCATAGTTATCAAAAATCCATCGAGTAAAAAATTACTAATTAAAAACAAAAAAACAAACAATAAGCGTTCGTATAATTGTCATTGATACTATTTGCTTTACACCATTTATTGTTTGTTTTATTAATCATATTTAATATATATTTGATACTATTTGCTTAATCTTAGATTTCAAGATTTTCATCTGGACTACCGCAACTACTAAATGCACCACGCACGGCCATCGCTGTAGACATAGCAGTTGACGTGAGGATCAAAATCGACAGCAAAAACAATGCCGTAGTCATTAGCACTCAAGCGCAGATCGCCAACATCGCAATCCGAGCGACTCGAAAGGAAGTCACAAGAGCCCGAAGCACCTGTAAATGTAGAATTGCTATTTAATTCATTTAATAATGTTTCGTTATCATTATAATATGAAGCTTTTCCTCCTCGTACACATACTGCTTCTTCCAGTATCCCAAACGTTGTGCATGCATAGCCTTCGGTTATTACATCGTCTACTACTGTATACTTATTAAAGAATGTATATCCACTCGCACTCATTACTTCCTCAGCACTTTCATAATATGGCTCTGCGGTTTTAGTTGATTTTAAATCACTTATTGTTGAGGTTCCTAATTTAATTGTTGTTGTATTCCATGAGTATACTGTTCCTGAGTATGGAGAAGTTACTGGTGGGGTTGCCTCACTACTACTTTGTTCAAAGTTTAATGTCACTGTCGCACTTGCAGTTTTATTACTTGGAGTTGTTTGTCCTTCGTAATCTTTATATAATACTGTTACATATACATATCCTTTATTTAATTCATTACTATCTCCGGCTTTATTTAATATATCATTCGTTGTTATTATCCTTGATATATCCGTTATATCTTCATTATTCTGATCTTTATTTAAATAAAATATTATATCACTATTATTGCTTGTTGGCCCGGTTATACTTGAAAGAATGGCATTTAAACTTCCTTTATTCGTTACTTCTATTTTATATGTTGCATAATCTCCTGGACTTGTTAGGTTTGTATTAAAGGTTGCTGTTAATCCATTAGTATTATCATAGGTTGGGCTTCCTGAATTATCTGATGCTCCACCACTTTTTTTAAATACTTCAATATTGGTTATTTCAACATTCCAGCTACTTGTTATATTACTTGTTCCTTTGATATTTAATACACTATTAAAAGCAGCATATCCTACTACCATTAATAATACTACGGCACATAAGCTTCCTATTATTATATTTCTCTGTTTGCTTGTCATTC
>CALVRM010000040.1 GCA_944358695.1 uncultured Bacilli bacterium
GGGTTATCTTGATTTATATTCCTTATCATTGCAATGTTTCACGTGAAACTATGTCTTTTTATTAATATTAATTATTATGGGTTATCTTGATTTATATTCCTTATCATTGCAATGTTTCACGTGAAACATCTTAATTAATAAAGTTACAAAAAGAATATATCTAATTTGATATATCCTCTTTGGTTTCTGATTTTTCTTCTTCGGTTTCTTTTAATATAAGCGCTACATTACTAACCTTCTGTTCATCTTTAAGATTAATTAATCTAACACCTTGAGCTACACGCCCGGTTGTTGATACTTGAGTAACAGATAATCTAATAATCATTCCACTATCAGTAATAATCATTAAATCTTCGTCACCATTTACTAATTTGAAAGCTACAATATTACCGTTTTTCTCAGTAACATTCAGTCCTTTAACACCTTTACTACCTCTATGGGTCATTCGGTATTCGTTAGAATTGGTTCTTTTTCCATAGCCCTTTTCAGTTACTACTAAAACTTCTTGTCCTGGGTTAGCAATTTCACAACCTACACAAATTCCGTCACCTAAGTCTATACCTTTAACCCCAGCGGCAATTCTACCCATAATTCTAATTTCTGTTTCCTCAAACCTTATCATACGGCCATTTGATGAAGCAATTATTATTTCATTATTTCCTGTCGTTTTATCCACCGAAATTAATTCATCATTATCTTTTAAAGAGATAGCTATTTTCCCATTTGATCTTATATTTTCAAATTCAGATAAAGCGGTTCTTTTTATAATACCCTTTTGTGTACAAAATACAATATTACCGTCTTTTTCTTCAGAATTTATTTTAAGCATGGTTTTTACTGTTTCATCTTTTTCTAATGGTAATAAATTAACAATAGGTAAACCTTTTGATTGCCTACTAAATTCTGGTACCTCATATCCTTTAATACGATATACTTTTCCTTTATTAGTGAAGAACATAATATAATCATGAGTAGTCATAGAGATTAAGTTTTCCACAAAATCCTCTTCATTTGTGGTCATTCCTTTTATTCCTACGCCTCCTCTATTTTGGGTTTTATAGTTTTCACTAAGCATACGTTTAATATAACCTTTGTTTGTTAACGTAATAACGATATTTTCCACAGGTATTAATGATTCGTCTTCGATATAATCAATAGCCGTCATATCTATATTTGTTCTTCTATCATCGCTATATTTATCTTTTATTTCTTGTAGTTCTTCTTTAATGATATCTAATACTTTTTCTTCTGATGCTAAAATTTCATTGTAATATTTAATTTTTTCTAGTAAATCTTTTAATTCATCTTCGATTTTCGCACGTTCTAGACCAGTTAATCTTCTTAATTTCATTTCTAATATGGCATTAGCCTGGGTTTCAGATAAATTAAATCTTGATATTAATTGTGATTGAGCCTCTTCGTCACTGTTAGCGCCTTTAATAATTTTGATTATTTCATCAATATTATCTAAAGCAATTTTTAAACCTTCTAGAATATGAACACGTTTCTCGGCTTTATTCAAATCAAATCTTGTTCTTCTGATTATTATTTCCTTTTGATAATCTATATATTTAGAAATTATGTCTTTTAATCCCAAAGTTTTAGGAACTCCATTATCAAGCATTAATAATGTAATACCGTAATTTGTTTGGAATCCAGTGTGTTTATATAAATTATTTAAAACAATTTGCGCATTAGCATCTTTTTTTAAGGTAATTGTGATTTTTATACCTTCTTTTAGGTCAGTATGATAATCGGAAATTCCTTCAATCGTTTTATTATGAACTAATTCCGCGACTTTGTTTTTTAAATCAGAAGTATTCGTTCCATATGGAACTTCATCAATTATTATATATTGACGGCCGTTTTTTTCTTCAATTGTGGCTTTACTTCTTATCGTAATTGTTCCTTTTCCAGTTTCGTAAGCTTTTTTTATCCCACTGTTACCTAAAATAGTAGCTCCGGTAGGAAAATCTGGGCCTTTTATATATTGCATTAATCCTAATGTATCAATGTCTTGATTTTCAATATAAGCAATACATCCATCAATAACTTCGCCTAAGTTATGCGGCGGAATATTAGTAGCCATTCCTACGGCAATACCCATAGTTCCATTAACTAATATATTAGGAAATCTTGATGGTAAAATTGTTGGCTCTTTTTCTGACTCATCAAAATTCGGTTCAAAATCAACTGTATCTTTATTAATATCACGAAGTAATTCTAATGATATTTTAGATAAACGTGATTCCGTATAACGCATAGCGGCAGCACCATATCCCTCAATATTACCAAAGTTACCGTGACCATCGACTAACATATTTCGATAGTTAAAGTCCTGTGCCATACGGACCATGGCTTCATAAATACTCGAATCTCCATGTGGGTGATATTTACCCATAACATCTCCGACTATTCTAGCACTTTTTTTATGCGGTTTATCGGGAGTATAACCTGATTCATACATTGAATATAAAATTCGTCGGTGAACCGGCTTTAAACCATCTCTTAAATCTGGCAATGCACGGGCCATTATAACGCTCATTGAATAATCTAAAAATGAACTTTCAATTTCATTTACTATATTATTTTCTTCTAATCTATCCCTACTATGATCCATAATTCACCTCCTAAACATCTAAATTCTGTGCATACGTTGCGTTTTCTTCAATAAATTTTCTTCTTGGTTCTACTTCCTCACCCATTAATTTTGAGAAAGACTCATCAGCGGCAATGGCATCATCGACAGTTATCTTTCTTAAAATTCGACTATTAATATCCATAGTGGTCTCATTTAGTTCTTCGGCATCCATTTCACCTAAACCTTTCATACGCATAATATCGTATTTGGTATTTGGATTTAAGGAAGCTAAATAAGAATCCCTCTCTTCTTCATTTAAAACATATTTAATAGTTTTCCCGTGTTTAATACAAAATAATGGCGGTTGGGCTGCATATACATGCCCTGCTTCTACTATTGGTCTAAAGAAGCGATAGAACAAGGTAAGTAACAATACCCTAATATGTGAGCCATCAACATCGGCATCGGTCATGATTATAATCTTGTTATATCTTAATTTTTTTAAATCAAAGTCTTCACCGATTCCTGTTCCAAAAGCGGTAATAATAGTTCTAATTTCTTCATTACTTAAAGCACGGTCCATTCTAGCTTTTTCAACATTCAAAATCTTACCTCTTAATGGTAAAATTGCTTGAGTTAGTGAATTTCTGCCTTTTATAGCCGATCCACCAGCTGAATCTCCCTCGACAAGAAAAATTTCACATTTTTCAGGATCTTTGTCTTTACAATCAACTAATTTACCACCAAAATTTATAACATCTAGATCACTTTTTCTTCGCGTTAATTCTCTTGCTTTCTTAGCAGCTACCCTAGCTCGTGCAGCTGTCATATTTTTTTCGATAATAACTTTAGCCTCATCTGGATGTTCTAATAAATATCGTTCAAATCCTTCGGCAAAAACATTATCGGCAATTTTTCGAACTTCTGAATTTCCAAGTCTTCCTTTTGTTTGACCTTCAAATTGTGGGTTTGGATGTTTACAAGAGACAATCATTGTTAATCCTTCTTTAACATCTTCCCCACTTAAAGAATCATCTTTTTCTTTTAATAAATTTGTTTTTCTAGCGTAACTATTAATAATCCTGGTTAAGGCCCTTTTAACACCTTCTTCATGCGTACCACCATCATGAGTATTGATGTTATTTACAAAAGAATAAATACTATCAGTATAGCCAGTATTGTATTGCAATGCTACTTCAAATAATACATCATTTTCTTCACCTTCTAAGTGAATTATTTCACTTTGAATTGGGGTTTTATTCTTATTCAAATATCTAACATATTCACTAATACCACCCTCGTAATGAAAAGTTTCACCAGTTGTATCTTCTTCGTCACGATCATCTCTTAAAGTGAGGCTTAATCCTTTATTAAGAAAGGCTAATTCTCTTGTTCTTATTTTTAAGGTTTCATAGTCATAAATATCGGTATCGAAAATTTCTGGGTCGGGTTTAAAGGTGACAACAGTACCAGTTCTTTCAGGACTGCAATCACCTATTACAGTTAAACTTTGAACTGTCTTTCCACCATTTTCAAATTTTGCTTCTTGAATTTTTCCATCTTTATAAACCGTAACCGTGACTTTTTTTGATAAAGCATTGACAACGGAAGCTCCAACACCATGAAGTCCTCCTGAAACTTTATAGCCTCCGCCTCCAAATTTTCCACCAGCATGAAGAACAGTATATACTGTTTCTACTGTTGATAATCCTGTTTTAGGATGAATTCCGGTTGGGATTCCACGACCATTATCTTTTACAGTTATTGAATTATCTTTATTAATAACAATTTCAATGGCATCACAATAACCAGCTAAAGCCTCGTCAATGGCGTTATCAACAATTTCCCATACTAAATGATGTAATCCTTTAACATCAGTCGTTCCTATATACATGCCCGGTCTTTTTCTGACTGCTTCTAATCCTTCTAAGACTTGAATGTCTGATTCATTATAATGTTCTTTATTTTCTTCCATTATCTCACCTCTTCTGTGATTTGTCCGTCCTCTACTTTTATTAGTTTTGCTTTTTCAATAATTTTTGGATCTATATTACATAAATCAGTGGTGGTTATTATTACTTGCATATCATCTTCAATAAATTTAAGTAAATTATTTTTTTTATCATTATCTAATTCACTAAATACATCATCTAATAAAATAATTGGACTTGTTTTCTTATAATCTTTAAATATTTGAATTTCTGACAGTTTAAGGGCTAAAACAGCAACTCGCTGTTGGCCTTGTGAGCCATAGTATCTTAAATTTTCAGTGTCTAAATAAAACTCAAAATCATCGTGATGAGGACCATAAAGCGTAGTTTTATTTTTTATCTCCCGCTCTAAATTATCGTTTAAGGCTCTTAATAATTCAGTTCTAATTGTCTCTTTTTCATAATTTTTAAAAGCCAGTGATGGTTTATATTCGATATGAAAGCCATCTTTTTGAGCAATATCTTTAAAAATTTTGGGACAAACTTTATTTAAGCGTTGAATATATTTTTCGCGCATTTGGTAAAGAAAAACACTTTTTTCCACAATATAATCAGTTAAAACTTTGAAATACGCTTCGTCGATTGAATCACCAAGACTGATCTGTTTTAAATAATCATTACGAATTTTTAGTAACTTATTATAATCATTTAATGTATTATAATAAGTTTGCGAAATTTGACTTAACTCTAGATTCAAATACTTTCGTCTTTCACTTGGAAAGCCTTTAATTAAATTTAAATCTTCAGAATAAAAAATGATAATATTCATTTTTTCAATGTAGCCACCTATTTTAGTAACTGAATTATTATCAATTTTTACTTGTTTTTTTGTCTTATTTAAGATAATTTCAAGATTATAAGAAATATCGTTTAGTATAGTTCCTTTTATAATAGCACAATCATGACCATTTTTTATAAGGTTTTTATCAATAAATGAACGGTGTGATTTTGTAAAAGCTAAGACATAGATACTTTCTAACAAATTAGTCTTCCCCTGCCCATTATCCCCATAAATAATTGTCGTATTTTTATCTAAAGAAATATCTAGATTATCATAATTTCTAAAATTCTTGATTTTTAAGTTTTTTAGGATCATGATTTCCCTCTTTTCAATTTTTATGAGCCTTATTTAAAAAATTAGTTTCAGTTGTACTCCTATACTCCATATCCATTATATCATAAAATAGGCTATTTTAAGCAAAAAATAAGCCATAATAGCTTATTTTTGAAAATTTTGCCGACTTCTTAAAATCAGCAATAATTTTGTAGATCTAAATATTTGACTTTCAAAGGCATCGAAGGATAATGGAAATAATCTTTCTTCGCCACTTGAAAATTTTACTAAAATATTATTATCTACGGCTTCATAAGTGCTTATATTTTTTAAGGCAATCCAACAGCACTCATCTAATTGTGGTGACATAGTTGGAAAAAAGATTAATTCATTACTACCTTCAACAATTATTGGCAATTTATAGCACATTCCAAGTAGTTTTTTACTACCTTTGGTTCGCCCTTCTAATGTACTACCATAATATTCACAGCTTTCTCTTAATATTTTAGATACTGATTTATTGATTTCGAAAGTTCTATTTTTTTCAATAATTTCAGTTTTATTGCCTTCTTTGGCTATTAAAGCACATGTACTGTTAGTTATTTCATAGAATTCTTCTTTCACTTAATCACCCCCTGTCTAATCGATATTAATCGATGCTTCTCTTATACTCTGTTTTATTGTCGATTTTTAGCGAGTTTTGTCGGAAATATTAGTTTTTTTGATTTTATATAAAAAAGACTTAATTTAATAAGTCCTAATTGGTAAAATAAGTTGAATTAGATCATCGCTTTCAGGATTTTTGATTATTATTGGTTTAAATTCACCATTAAATAATAATTCAATCTCATCTGATTCAATAACGCGAATTGAATCTAACATAAATCTTGAATTGAAGGCTATTTTAATATTTTCTTCATTATTTTTTTCCACAGTTATTTTTTCTTCAACATTACCAATTTCCGGAATATTTGAAGAAATTATAACATTTTCACCTTCGCTTTCTAATTTTATAGTGTTTTTATCACTTTCATTTGTTAATAATGATGCTCTATCAATCGCACTAAAAAAGTTCATCAATTTTACTTTCATAGTTAAACTAAAGTCCTCCGGAATCAATTTTGAAGTATCTGGATATGTTCCACTTATTAATCTTGTCATCATAGTTATTTGACTAAATTTAAAGATAACTTTGTTATTAAAAATGTGCATTTCTAAGACTTCTTCATCTTCATTCATTAGCTTAACTAATTCTAAAAGATTTTTGGTAGGCATTATTATATTAATTTTTTCATTAACTTCATTATCAAGGGTTATTTTTTTAATAGCTAAACGGTAGGAATCAGTTGCTGTGCATTCCATAATGTTTTTTTCTAATTTAAAATTTATTCCTGTTAATACTGGCCTCGATTCACCATTAGAAGTAGCAAATGAAGTTTGATTTATTATAGTTTTAAATACTTTTTGATTTAAAATAACTGGATTTTTTTGATATTCTAATTCTAAATCTGGAAATTCATTGGAATTGCTACAATTTAAATTAAATGAGGAATTTTTAGTAGTAATATATAATTTAGAATCAATAACTTCTTCCAGATTAATTATTTCATCAGGTAATTTTCTAACTATATCATAAATATATCTTCCAGAAACAACTATTTTTCCGTAGCTATCAATATTTTCGATTTCTTCTTTTGGGATAAAAGTTTTTATAGCTATTTCATTATCAGTACTCATTAAATATAAACCATCTTGTGTTAATTCAAATTTTATACAGTTTAAAATAGGTCTTAAATTTTTAGTAGATATTCCTTTAATTACATAATTTAAATGTTCTAATAATATAGGTTGCTTTATTTCTAATTTCATAATATTATTCTCCTTTTTTTATTTATTAATATATTTTTATTATTAGTGTGGATTTTGTGGAAAAGTTCGTTTTTTGTTTTATTTATTTACTTAAATCGTTTTTTATTATGTTAAAAAAATAGTGATTAAAATTTTTTTTCCACGGTTATCTAATTTGAGATATTATTTTAGTAATTTCATCTTCGAGATTTTTGTCTTTGGTAATTTCTTTTTTTATTTTATCAACAGAGTGCATTACAGTAGTATGGTCTTTTCCGCCAAATTCACTACCAATCTTTGGTAATGATTCTTTTAAATATGTGCGGCATATGTACATTCCTATTTGCCTTGGTACAGCAATTTTGGAAAGTCGTTTTTTGCCTTTTATGTCTTCTGGAGTGATGTTATAGTTTTTGGCCACTATTTGTATAACTTTATCTATTTTATTTTTAGAGATAATGGCTTTGCCAATATAATCTTTTAAGGCTTCGATAGCTAAATCAATAGTAATTTCTGAACCATTCATAATAGTGGCATAAGCGAAAACTCTAGTTAAGGCCCCTTCTAGTTTTCTTATATCAGTAGTACAATTACTAGCAATATATTCTTTAACTTCTTCTGGCACATAACTGCTTATCCCTTGAGCTTCAATTTTTTTATCTAAAATAGCCATTCGTAGTTCAAAATCAGGAGGAAGAATATCAATAGTTAGTCCCCAATTAAATCTTGTTCTTAAACGGTCTTCTAATTTTTTTAGATCATCAGGTGATCTATCTGATGAAATGATAATTTGTTTATTGTTAGTATGTAATTCATTAAAGGTGTTGAAAAATTCTTGCTGAGTTTTATTAGCTATTTCTAAATATTGGATGTCGTCGATCATAAGAACATCGATATCACGGTATTTGCGTTTGAAATTATCCACAGCTTTAAAATTGTTATCATTTTTTCGGTAAAGACTTAGAAAATCATCGACAAATTTTTCACTTGTAACATAACGAACTTTTTTGTTAGAGTTTGATGTTATATAATTGCCAATAGCGTGCATTAAATGAGTTTTTCCGAGCCCACTACTGCCGTATATAAATAAAGGATTGTACATACTCCCCGGCTTTTCAGCGACGGCTACGCCAATGGCTTTGGCAAATTTATTGCTTTCACCAGAAATAAAATTTTCAAAAGTATATTTATTATCTAATCCACTAGCAAAAATAGCTTCGTCGTTTTCTTTAATATTATCGTTTTTTTCTTCTAAATTTTCTCCTTCTGTAATGTATTCAAATTTAAAAATTGAGCCAGTTACTTCCATAAATGTCTCTTTAATAATGTCACTGTAATTTTCTTTAAGATGTTTTTTGTGGACATCTAGTGGTACTTCAATTAAAGCAATTTCTTCGTTTAATTTAATAAGCCGAGTGTCTTTAAACCAAGTTTGAAATAAAACAGGTTTTACTTTCATTTCAATTTTTTCTAAAAAGACACTCCAGATATTTTCTAAATCCATAAACATCCCCCGCTATCTGTAAAGTCTTACTTACATTTTACATTATTTTAACTTAAAATTCCAGAAAAACTGTGGAAAAAATCAAAAAAAAGATTTCCACAATTACTTTTATTTGAATTTTTGTAATAAAAAGTGTTTTTTCCACATAAAATGTGGAAAATCTGTTTATTAACATTTTAAATAGTTTAGAAAGTTTCCACATATGTTGAAAAGTAGTTAAATTTCTTTAATTAAAACAAAAATATGGTGTATAATTTCTGAGGAAAGTTTTTTCTTAATTGATTTTTTAAATTTATTGTGTGGAAAAATTTTATCTTTGAATTATATTGTTTAGATATCTAGAATCGTTATAAATTGAAAAAGAGATCAAATGCAAAGGTAAATGCAACCTTTTATTTTTGTAAACTTAAATGCCATATTTTTTGTTTTTAGGGTTGCATTTAATTTTTCATGTGAGTAAATTTAAAAATGATTACATGCATTATTAAAAAGCGTTGACAAACAAAGCTTTTATCTATATAATTAATAAAGCAAACAAAAACGAGAGGAGTGTAGATATGAAAAAAAGAACTTTTCAACCTAATACTAGAAGAAGAAGTAAAAAAATGGGTTTTTTTGCAAGAATGCAAACAAATATAATAAAAAGTAGAAGAAAAAAAGGACGCAAAGTCTTATCTCATTAATAGCCACTGCTAGCTCAGTGGTTTTTAAATATTAGAGGTGGAAAAATGAAAAAAATTAATACTTTGAAGAGTAATCTTGACTTTGAGCGAATTATAAAAAACAATAAGCCTTTTAAATTTAAAGATTATATTATATATATTGAAAGAAAGAAAGAAGGAAATTATAAATTTGGTATTTCTGTTGGGAAAAAAATAGGTAATGCAGTAATACGCAATAAATATAAACGGAGATTGAAGAATATAATCGATAAAAAGATCTACCAAAATAATTTTAATTGTATTATAATAGTAGGCAAGGGGATACTTGATAGAAATTTTAAAGAAATGGAAGAAAATTTGCTGAAAGCATTTGAAATACTTAAATTGACAAAGGAGAAATAGTTTATGCAGAAAAAGAAAAAATTTGTTGTTTTATTACTTTTAATGACAATTACCTTAACTGGATGTACTAGTTATGTAAAAGATGACAAAGGGGGCGTAGTAAAAGAGCCTACGAATGGACAAAGTTTGGTTTCCAATATTCTTTGTCAACCTGAAAACCCTACAATAATAAAAACTTATGAAAAACATGACGTAAATATTGAAAAATTACCGACGTGTCCAAAATTTACGCCGGCAGATGGTGGATATGAAGGTATTTGGAGTACAGTATTTATTAAACCATTAAGTTGGTTGATTATTCAAATCGGTGGTTTTGTTAAAAATTACGGATTAGCGATAATTATAGTTACTTTATTAATTCGTCTAATTATTTTCCCTCTCAGTAAAAAGTCTGCTATGCAGTCTGAAAATATGAAAAAGGCAAGTAAAGATTTGGAAAAATTACAAAATAAATATCGTAATCGTACATCTCAAGAAGATCAAATGATGCAAGCTCAAGAAATGATGGCTATTTACAAAAAATATAATATTAATCCTATGTCTGGTTGTTTATTTGCTTTCATTCAGATGCCATTGTTTTTTGCCTTTTTAGAGAGCTTATATAGAATTCCAGCAGTATTTGAAGGAAAGTTTTTAGGATTTAGTTTAGGAACTAGCCCATTTAATGCGTTATTTGGTACTACTTTCTCATTCGATCATTTTTTAAACTCATTTAGTACTGGGAATTGGATTTATCTTTTGTTACCTTTAATTGTTGGTTTAGCAACGTTCTTCTCATTTAAGATGAATTCAGGACTTGGGGCCACTAATCCATCACAAGAAAAACAAATAAAAATGATGATGAATATTATGATTGTATTTATTTTCATTGCTTCATTTACCATGTCGACAAGTATTATTTTATATTGGATTACGGGAAGTTTATTTACAATCGTTCAAACTTCTATTATAAGGAGGCATAAAGATGTTAGAAATAGTAAGAAACGAAGCAAAAACTAAAGAAGAAGCTTTAAGAAAATCTTTAGAACAATTAAACGTTCGTGAGGATGAGACTTATTATTATTTTGAAGAAAGCGAAGGCGGGTTGTTTAAAGGCAAAAAATATGTTTCTGTGGTAACTACTAAATATGAGGTAAAAAATTATATTAAAGATTTTTTAACGGAATTAGCTTATAGAATGAATACGAAATTTAATATAGAAGTTAAAGAGACCGATTATGGATTTTCTGTAATTATTATTGCTGATGATAATGGGGCTTTAATTGGCAAAGAAGGCCGTACTTTAAATAGCATTCAGACGGTTTTAAGACAGTCTATAAAAAAATATGGAAAATTTAATATTAAAGTAAATATTGATATTTCTAATTATAAAGCAAGGCGTGAGAGAAACATAAATTATGAAGTTCGAAAAATTTGCCGTGAAGTATTAAAAACTAAAATTGATGCTAAATTGGACCCTATGAATTCTTATGAAAGAAGATTAGTCCATACAGCAGTTAGTAATTTTGAAAACTTAATTACGGAAAGTCAAGGAGTCGCTCCAAATAGATATGTAGTTATTAAATATAAAAAAGATTAATTCTTTTTTTTTATAAATATTTTATTTCGAATTGACATAACTTAATATTATGTTAAAATAATATTGTTTTGAAAGAAGGAAGTATAATGGAACAAAAAATGGGTACAAACGTAATTGAAGATATAAAAAACGGTGCGATTCAAGTAGGAGATAATTTACGTCCCCGAAATATTTATAATTTTTTTATTGTTTCCATGTGTGGAATTCAAAGTTGGGTACTTTTAAGGCAGCAAAAGAATGGATATAATTATAACGAGAAACATTATGATGAACATGAGGCAGCAACTAGAAATGAAGCTTTAAATAGAGAGATTAATCAAAAATTAGACAAAGTTACTTCTTTTTACGGAAAAATGTGTTTTACCGACGAAGGCCATCGAGCGAAAATTTTAAAATAGTAAGGACATTTTAAATTGTGCAAAAGCAGACAAGAGCGGAAAGAAGAATTTATTATGATAGGGAATATTACAATATTATTAAAGATATTATAAATAGTGCTGAATTTCAAAAAAGAAAGACATATAAACACCATGATGATTGTTCAGTATTTGAACATTGTTTAGTTGTGTCTTATATTTCCTATAAATGTTGTAAAAAATTGGGTTTAAATTACCGCGATGCGGCCATAGGTGGCTTGTTACATGACTTTTACGAATTTCCTTGGCAAGAAGATTTAACTAGTAAAAAACCGTTTTTGAAACAGCACGGATTTACTCATGCCAGCAATGCCCTAGATAATTCGATTAGATATTTTCCATCTTTTGTAAACTTAAGAATTTTTGATATTATTTTAAGACATATGTTTCCTTTAAACATTTGTCCTCCAAGGTATTTGGAATCATGGATCGTATCATTTATTGACAAGAAGGTAAGTATAGGAATTTTGAAGCCTAATAGAAATTTTTTAAAATATATCGGCTTAGTAAAATACTTTAATATAACTAACAAATAATAGTTTAAACTATTGTTTTTATTTGACTATTAATGTTATATAGAGTAAAATTACCATAGATTAATTTTTGGAGGTTATATTTATGAACGATACAATTGCAGCTATTTCAACAGCTCAAGGGGTTGGGGCTATATCAATAATTAGAGTTAGTGGTAAAGAAGCTATAAAAATAGTTAGTTCGATTTTTTCTAACAGTAAATTTTTTAATGCGCCAACTCATACTATTCATTATGGATATATAACTTTTAATAATGAAAAAATCGATGAAGTTTTAGTATCATTAATGAGAGCTCCAAAAACGTTTACGATGGAAGATGTGGTTGAAATAAATGCCCATGGGGGGATTACAACTACTAATAAAATATTAGAATTGTTATTATCTGCTGGTTGCCGTTTAGCTGAGCCGGGCGAATTTACCAAAAGAGCTTTTTTAAATGGCCGAATTGATTTAACAGAAGCGGAAGGTATTATTGATTTAATAAATGCTAAAACAGATATATCAAGGGAAATAGCTCTTAAACAAGTAAACGGGAAAACATCACAAATGATTAAAGATTTGCGCAGCGATTTAGCGGCTATTTTAGCTAATATTGAAGTTAATTTAAACTATCCCGAATATGAGGATATTGAAGAGATGACAACCGAGAAGATCAAAGAAAATATGGATATTTTAGAAAGTAAAATTACGAAAATTATTAATTCTAGTAAAAATAGTGAATTATTAAAAAATGGCATAAAAACAGTAATCATTGGTCGTCCGAATGTTGGAAAAAGTAGTTTACTCAATAATTTAGTTGGCGAAGAAAAAGCCATAGTTACAGAGATACAGGGAACAACTCGTGATAGTGTAGAAGCTTCTTTGGTAATAGATAATATTATTTTAACTTTAATAGATACCGCTGGTATTAGAAGAACAAGTGATGTGGTTGAAAGTATTGGCGTGGAGAAAAGTTTAAAATTAATAAATGAAGCTGATTTAGTGTTATTTGTTTTAAATTATAATGAACAAATAACGGAAGAGGATAAACAAATTATTACTAAATTGGAAGGTAAAAATTATATTTCTATTATAAATAAATGCGATTTGCCAAAGAAAATAGATGATAGTAATATAAAAAATAAAATATATGTTAGTGCTTTTAAAAATATTAATATGGATCAAATACCTTTAAAAATTAAGGAAATGTTTGATTTAGAACAAATTGAGACCAACGACTTGAGTTATTTATCAAGTGCTAGGTCAATGGCAATTTTAAAAAAGGTATCTTTAGCTATTAAAGAAGTGAGACAAGGACTTAGCGATGGGTATAGTTTAGATATGATTGAACTGGATTTAAAAGATATTTGGAATTTATTAGGTGAGATTATTGGCGAAAATTATGAAGAAGAATTAATTGACGAATTGTTTAGTCGATTTTGTGTTGGAAAGTAGGTGAAAAAGTGGAATATGAAATAATAGTAGTTGGTGGTGGACATGCTGGCTGCGAAGCGGCTCTAGCTAGTGCGCGTATGGGGCATAAGACTTTATTGGTAACTGGAAACATAAAAAATATTGCTGATATGCCATGCAATCCTTCAATTGGCGGAAGCGCTAAAGGGATAGTTGTTCGTGAAATAGATGCTTTAGGCGGTGAAATGGGAAAAAATGCTGATAAAAGTCTAATTCAAATAAAAATGCTTAATAGTGGTAAAGGTCCAGCAGTTCAAGCGCTTAGAGCTCAAGTTGATAAAACAGTTTATCCAAGAGAAATGCTTAAAACTTTAAAAAGTACCGAAAATTTAACGATTTTAGAAGGATTAGTTAAAGATATTTTAGTTCGTGATTCAACTGTTCAAGGTATTGTTATGGAGGATGATCGTGAAATTTCTTCTTTAGCAGTTATTTTGACAACAGGAACTTATATGAATGCGGATATTTTGATCGGAAGCGAAAGACGTCGTCAAGGACCTCATGGCGAAAAGCCTTCTAATTATTTAAGCGATAATTTGGCTAAACATGGATTTGAAATTAAAAGACTTAAAACTGGAACGCCACCAAGGATAGTTAAAGATAGTATCGATTATTCAAAAGCAAAGCGTGAAGATGGAGATATGATTTATCATACATTCAGCTTTGAAACTAAGCCTTTTTACGATATTAATAATCAAGAACCGTGCTATTTAATTTATACTACTGATTTAACTCATAAAATAATTCACGAAAATTTAAATAAGTCTAGTATGTACGGAGCTTTAGATGATGTTAAAGGTATTGGACCTAGATATTGTCCGTCGATTGAAGACAAAGTAGTTAGATTTGCTAATAAAGAAAAACATCAATTATTTTTGGAGCCAGAAAGTTTATATTATGATGATATTTATATTCAAGGTTTTTCTACAAGTATGCCTCGTGATGTTCAAGAGAAAATGGTTCATTCATTGCCAGGATTAGAAAATGCGAAAATTTTAAAATATGCCTATGCGATTGAATACGATTCAATTTATCCAACTCAATTAAAACAGTCACTTGAAACTAAGTTAATTAATAATTTATATAGCGCTGGTCAAATAAATGGTACGAGTGGTTATGAAGAAGCCGCTTGTCAGGGATTAATTGCGGGAATTAATGCTTCTTTAAGATTGCAAGGAAAAGAGCCCCTTATTTTAAAAAGGGATGAAGCTTATATCGGGGTATTAATTGATGATTTAGTTACTAAAGGAATTAGGGATCCTTATCGCTTATTAACTTCAAGAGCTGAATATCGTTTGTTATTGCGTCATGATAATGCTGATTTGCGTTTAAGAGAATATGGTTATAAAATAGGTTTAATTAATGAAAAAAAATATAACCAATTATTATTGAAAAAAGAAGGTATTAAACAATTAATATCAGAATTAAAAGAATTAAAAGTAGTGCCAGCAGAAAATGATTTTTTAAAAAGGATAGGTACTAAAGAAGTAAAAGATGGTATTTCTCTTTATAATTTGCTTAAGAGACCGGAAGTTAAAATTGATTTTTTAATAAAACGCTTAAAACATGATTATAGTAATGCTATTTTAGAGCAAGTGATGATAATGATTAAATACGAAGGTTATATAAATAAAGCGTTAAGGGAAGCTGAAAAAATGTTGGCGCTAGAAAATAAAAAAATACCTGATGATGTAAATTATGATGCAATGCATAATTTAGCTAGTGAAGCTAGACAAAAATTAAAAGAAGTAAGACCAACTTCCTTGGGGCAAGCTTTAAGAATAAGTGGAGTTAATCCGGCGGACATTTCTATTTTAATGATTTATTTAAAGAGGGATTATCATCATGAATAATACAGATTTTATTAAAGCAGTGGCTGAGTTAGGGATAACGGTTACTCAAGAACATATAAATTTTTTAGAAAAATATTATAAATTATTAGTAGAATGGAATGAAAAAATTAATTTAACGGCTATTACGGATCATGATGAGGTTTATTTAAAGCATTTTTATGATAGTTTGACATTAAGCCGGGTAGTTGATTTAAAAAATGAACAGAGTTTATGTGATATTGGTACAGGAGCCGGTTTCCCTGGAATTGTTTTAAAAATATTTTTTCCTCATTTGAAGCTTACTTTAGTTGATGCTTTAAATAAAAGAATTAAATTTTTGGAGATAGTAGTAAAAGAGCTAGATTTAAAACAAGTTTTTTTAATTCATGCGCGTGCAGAAGAATATGCTTTAAAAAATAAAGAAAAATTTGATATAGTGACGGCTAGAGCGGTAGCTTCTTTAAATATTTTACTTGAATATTCGCTTCCTTTAGTAAAAGTAAATAAATATTTTATTGCGATGAAAGGAAAAGAAGATCTTGATCAAAGCAAAAACGCCTTATTGCTTTTAAACGGGAAAGTTTTAAAAAATTGTGAATTTCTTTTGCCAGTGGAAAATAGCCAAAGGACGATTATTAAAATTCAAAAAACTTCATCAACACCTAGCAAATATCCTAGACGATATGCGGACATCAAGAAAAGGCCTTTGTAAAAAAGTTTAAAGATCAAAGAACGAAAAAATCAATATTTTAAACAAAGTTTTCTTTCTTTGTTTTTTTTGTTGAATTATTTCCCAAAAAATAGTATTATAATAATAAAAGAATAGAAGGGAGGGGTCCTTTGTGCTAGAAAATGGGCAGATGGTTGTGCTAAATATCCAAGATATTTTACCAAACAGATTTCAGCCGCGTATTCATTTTGATGAAGTTAAGTTAAATGAATTAGCTGAATCTATTAGAAAATATGGCGTAATTCAACCAATCGTTGTTCGCCCTATTGGTAATAAATACGAGATAATTGCTGGTGAACGACGTTTTAAAGCAAGTTTTTTAGCAAATAGGACTACTATTCCGGCTATTATTATTAATCTTTCAGATAGAGATAGTGAAGAATTAGCTTTATTAGAAAATATTCAAAGACAGGATTTAACGCCAATAGAAGAGGCAGTCTCTTATAAACGTATTTTAGACGTTGGCTATATTACGCAAGAAGAGTTAGCCAAAAGATTAGGAAAATCACAATCGGCTATTGCAAATAAAATTAGACTCTTGAATTTAGATGATCATGTTCAAGATGCTCTTTTGCATGGCAGAATTTCAGAAAGACATGCTCGTTCTTTACTTAGACTTCATAATAAAAATTCTCAAATACATATGCTTAGCCGAATAATAAGCGAACGTTTGACAGTTAAGCGGACTGATGAAGAGATTAATAAATTATTAACTTCACCAGAAGGAGGTGAACAAAAGTCTATTTCACCAAGGCAGGAAGAATTAAATAAAAAACCACCTTTAAATAAAGATACATCAGTAAGAAGAGCCGTGCCGGTTGCTAGTCATAAAATAATTAGAGTTAATCCGCCAAAAGAATTAGAAGAAAAATTAAAACAAGATAAAAAAATAGAAAGGGGACAAGGATTTATGGATATTGATAAAATTTTACAAGAAGCTCAAGATATTACACCAAAAGAAGCACCAGTAAATGATATTGCGGAATTGATGAAACAAAATCCATCAACTATCGTATCTGAACCAATTCATACTGAAACTGTGCAACAAGTTCAACCTTCTTTGCCAGCTGATAATAATAAATTTATAAATCCTGGGGGAAATATTCCCCAACCAACACAGGCAGCACCAACTTCTCAAGCTCAAGAAATGGTTAGTTTTGATAGTATTTTCAATCAAACACCGGCAAATTTACAGCCTACTGCGACACCAACATTAAATTCACAGCCATCTCAGTATACATCGGGGTCAGTTTCTAATAATCAATCAGCGCCAATATATCCTATAAATGAAGAAAATCCGGTAGTTAGTCCTAATTTGGAGGTGCCGATAAAAACTCAGGTGCAACCCCCAAAAGAAATTCCTAGTGTAGAGACATTAAATGTTCCTCAGGTGGAACAAGTAAATCGTGAAAACATTAATTATAATTTAAATAATCAAGTTCAAACGCCGTCAGTAGCGCCAATTAGTAATGCAAGTGTGCCACCTCAGAGATCTCAAGGGCCTATGTCTTCTTTTGCTAATGTACCAGATTCAGAAATTTTAGAAGCTAGTGCACCTTCAGCTATTGCAGCTTCAGTTTCACCTACACCTGCGGTTCAAACATCAGTACCTAATTTACATGGTGCTAATAATTTTAGACAAGTTATTAGTTTGATTAGAAATTGTGCTGCGGAAATCGAAAAACTGGGTTATTATGTTGATGTTGATGAATTAGACTTAGATGAAAACTATCAAGTAACTTTCAAAATTAATAAAGAATAATTTTAATAGACTTTATGGGTCTATTTTTTTTAATTCATTTTTATAACGAAATGTTCGTTATAAACTTTATTTATGAAAAAAGCAAGTAAAAATTTTAATGAGAATTATAGTAAATCATTACAAAAACTAACTAAAAATGTTATAATTTACTAGTAATATATTACCAAAAAATGTTAAATATGGAGGTGTTTATGACAGAGTTTAAACTTTATAATATTGATGAGAATGATCTTTATGCGAATAAAACGGATGAAGAAAAAGAAAAGATTAGATATGATATGGTGATGATGGCTTTAGAAAAGGGAATTAAGCCAGCGGCTCGTCGATATAATACTTATCCGTCAACAGTGAGAACCTGGGTAAAAAGATATAAAGAACATGGGGTTCAGGCCTTGAAAAATAAAAAATAATTATTTAAGTAATATTAAATGTTGTAATGTAAGCAAATTTTTTTGCTTTTTTTTATGATTGTAAATTTTATTATAATCTAGATAAAAAAAGAAATTTGTGACTTGAACTAGTCTCAAATTTTCCTATAAAAAATTCTAACTACCTATATATTAAAGTTAAAATTAATTTATAATATATAACATCCTTTTAGGTTATTAAAAAGATTTTCCTGATTAACAGTTAAAAAAATTGATAATTGTTATTTTTATAATTTGCTAATAAAGTAAGAAAATAGCCGTTTACTATCTTCATTATTTAATAATTCTGGATGCCATTGAACGCCTAAAAAAACCTTTTATTTTTATCTTCTATTGCTTCTATAACGCCATCTATGCTATAAGCGGATATATCTAAATCAGTATTAGGAATAGCAAATTAATTTGTTAAATTTTAAGAAAAGCGCACAATGAAGTGCAAAACGAGCAAAAATGTGTATTTTGATAAGAAAATGCACATTTTTAAGACGTTTTAAAGAAAAAATTGGAAAAATTAATAAAATATTGCATTTTATATTAAATAGTGATAACATAACTATTAAATTATTAGGAAGAAAAAGATTTTGCTACTAAAAGCATTATTCACTTTCACGTTAAATATTAGAAATATTGGTGGCAATTTTGTTTTTGTCACCTTTTAATTTACAAAAAAGTAAAGGAGGAAAGAAATGGATAAAGATGATATAAATAATGGCTTAAATCAAATGATAGAAATATTACATAATATATCTAATAAAACTAAATATCAAAATCATAAAAAAATTATAACAAACATTTATAATGATATTACAAAAATATTGTCTGATA
>CALVRM010000041.1 GCA_944358695.1 uncultured Bacilli bacterium
TATTTTACAGGTATTTTACGAAAATTTCAGCAAAATTATCAATATTTTTATTTCCTTTATCTTCTATAACCCTGATAAACAAACGTTGTCAATACTTATATCTCTTTTTTTCATGTTTTTATCCTGACTGAGTAGTGTTTTTTCTTGACTATTATTTGGTCCTTCGTTATAATTATAATAGGTGAAAAATATGAAATATAATGGTTTTACGTTGATTGAATTACTTGGAGTAATTGTTTTACTTGGTGTGTTAGCTTTGATTGCGGTACCAGCAATTGATAAGTCTTTAAATTCTAGTAAAGATAATTTAGAAAATACTCAGGAAACACAAATCATTAAAGGGGCGAAAGATTATTACACCGAGCATGTAAGTGAGTTACCGCAGACGGATGGGGCTTCTACTTCTAAAACAATTCACGAATTGCAAGAACAGGGATATTTACCATTTAATATTACTAACCCAAAGACTGGTGAACTTTATCCTGATACGACAAAAGTTGTAGTAACAAAAGATAAGGAAAATTTTAAATATAAGGTAGAATAGGTGAAAGAATGAAAAAGGGTTTTACATTAATTGAACTTTTAACAGTGATTGCAATATTGGGGATTATTACCGCCATAACCGCACCAACGATAATTAATGTTATTAAGTCTTCTAAAGAGCAAGCTTTTATAGATTCAGCAACAGGGTTGATTGAAGCTGCTCGAACTTATCAAATGAATAATAACAACGGTCATGATTTAACGGTATCTTTTTCTAATGGAACGGTTAGTCCGGCTATTCAAACTAAAGGTGATTTACCTGATGGTGGGGCTTTACATATTGACGATAGTGGAAAAGTTGAGTATGCACTTTGGAATTCCGAATTAAAAAAATGTCTTATAAAATCAAAGAGTACTAAAAAAGGAGAGTTTAGTACTAGTATTACAAGCGTTTCTAATTGTCAAATTAAATAGGATATAGGAAAGGTGATGTTATGGAGCCACGAATTTCAAAGGCGAAAATGATTGGTGTAATTGCCTTTTTAGTAATATTGGGAATAATATTGCTGTTAACTTTTAATGTTTTTTCGTATAAAAAAGAAAAAGAACAGGAAATTAAGCAAAAAATTAAATATGTTGAAAAAGATGTTAAAATGTCATATGAGGGTAGTTATTTAGAGTATATTTCGCTTGGTGATCCATATGTTGAAAAAGGCATAACAGCAACTACTAAAGATGGGCGTGACATTTCGGAGCAAGTTCTTATTTCTTATTTTAAAAACGGGTCGCAAGTTCCGAATTTAGAAACTGATGAATTAGGCTCCTACTTAGTTAGATATACGGTTACTGATGAAAAATTTGATCACAGTTTTTCGGTAGATAGGGCAATAATCGTTGTTGACAATAAAGCACCGATTATGAGTTTTCCAGAAAAAACAGAAATTACAAGTACTGAAGCTGCTTCATATGATTTGCACGATGGTGTTGTAGTCACTGATAATTCGGGGGAATTTTCCCTTTCTTACGACAATACTTTATCAACATTAACTGGCGAATATATTATTACTTATAAAGCTACTGATATTTCCGGAAATGAAACAACACGAAAGCGTTTGATTAAAGTTACTTCTGGTATTGAATTTGATTATGCTGATGGCTATATTACAATCGATTATCCAAATGGTAATTATGAATATCAATATAGCCTGGATTGCGGCATTACATGGAATGAAGCTTTTCAAAAGCAAACTATTGAATTTAGTGATGCGGTTATTATAGCTCGTGTATGTACTGATGATAATTATGTAATGTCTAATAGTTTTAGTACAAAAAAAGAGGATTTTTAAACCCTCTTTATATTTTGCGATAAAGGCCAATGGCTTTGCCTAAGATTATAACATTATTTAGAATTATTGGTTCCATTGTATCATTTTCTGGCTGTAATCTAATATGATTGCTTTCCTTATAAAATGTTTTTAAGGTTACTTCGTTTTCGTCAGTCATAGCAACAATAATTTCGCCATTTCGTGCAGTATTTTGACGTTCAACAATAACAATATCACCATCTAATATTCCGGCGTTAATCATGCTTGATCCACTTACTTTTAAAGTAAATACTTCTTTGCCTTTGGGAAGTAAGTATGAAGGTAAACTAAAATATTCATCTGGCATTTCAATGGCCTCGATAGGTGAGCCGGCAGTTATTTTACCTAATAATGGGACTTTAGTAACATCTTCATTTTTAGGTATGAATTCATTTTCAACTAATAATTCAATTGCGCGGTTTTTAGAATTTTGTTTACGAATAATTCCTTTTTTTTCTAAATTTTTAAGATGAGCATGAATAGTAGCTGGTGATGAAATTCCTAGAGCTTTACCAATTTCCCTTACGGACGGGCAGTAACCATGAGAAACGATATATGATTTAACATAGTCTAGAACGTCTTTTTGACGTGATGTTAATTTTTCCATATTTCCTCCTTTATTCTCTAATCATATATTAACACATATTTACAAAGAAGTCAAACGTTTGTTTGATTATTATATTGACACGAATAAATGTTCGTGTTATGATTGGAGTATAAAAGGAGGCGGTTATTTATGGATATATTAAAAAGTAAAGCGACAATAGCTTTAATATTAATGGTGTTGGGGGTGGCCTATGTTGGTGGACTTGATCACAATAGCTTAGAGGATAATACCCGAACCACTGAACATCCAATTTCGGTAAATGCATAATTTATTATTTTCAAATATTTGATAATTTGCTATAATGTTGTTAGAATAAGAGGGATATTTATGAATAAGGTTATAGCTAATTTAAAAACACTGGGAATTGATATGATAAATAAAGCAGGCAGCGGACATCCAGGAATCGTTCTTTCGGCTGCGCCAATTATGTATACGTTATATGCCAATCATATGCATGTTAATCCTAAAGAACCTTCTTGGATAAACCGTGATCGTTTTGTTTTATCTGCCGGGCATGGGTCAGCTTTATTATATTCATGTTTATATATGGCAGGGTTTATTACTTTAAAAGATTTAAAACAATTTAGACAAATTGGTTCAGTTACTCCAGGACATCCTGAATATCAAAAAACACCTGGTGTTGATGTGACAACCGGCCCACTGGGGCAAGGGCTGGCTAATGCAGTCGGAATGGCAATTGGTGAAAAAAGATTGCAGGAGAAATTTAAAAACACGTCTTTGATTGATTATTATATATATGTTTTATGTAGTGATGGCGATTTAATGGAAGGAATTAGCTATGAAGCGGCTTCATTAGCTGGAACTTTAAAATTGGATAATTTAATTGTTTTATATGATTCTAATTCAATATCTTTAGACGGAAATACCAATATGACTTTTACGGAAGATGTTCGCGAGCGCTTCGATGCAATGGGATGGTATACAACTTTAGTTAAAGATGGTAATCGGACTTTGGATATTGATAAAGCAATTGCTAGAGCAAAGAAAAGCGGGTTACCCTCATTAATTGAGATAAAAACGATCTTAGGGGAAAATTCATTGCGGGCTGGGACTAATGAAGTCCATGGTAAGCCTCTTGATAGTGATGATATTAAACAATTAAAAGAAAAACTTGGTATGCCTAATGAAGATTTTTATGTCGATCAAGAAAATGTTAATATTTTTCGAGATAATTTAATGAAACGTTCTTCCGATAAATATCTTAAATGGAGTGAGGAATATAACCATTATATAAAACATAAATTTAATAATGATGAAAGTGAGTTATTGAAATTTTATAATAATGTTGTGGAAGTTAAAACAAGTGAGTATCCTTTTATCAATGCACCGGCAGAAGCTACACGTGAAAGCAATGGGAAGGTTCTTAACTATTTAGTTAGTCAGTCGGACTTACTTTTTGGTGGCAGTGCCGATTTAGCTGGTCCAACAATGACTTATATTAAAAATAAAGGTGATTTTTCGCCTGAAAACTATGGTGGAACAAACATTTGGTTTGGTGTGCGTGAACATGCTATGGGGGCAATTTTAAATGGGATTGCATTGTCGGGCTATTTACCTTTTGGTTCAACGTTTTTATCATTTTCTGATTATTTAAAGCCAGCGATTAGAATGAGTGCGATGATGCGTTTACCAGTGAGTTATATATTTACTCATGATTCAGTGAATGTTGGGGCTGATGGACCAACGCATGAACCGGTGGAACAGTTGGCGATGCTTAGAGCAATTCCTAATCTTATAGTGTATCGTCCAGCTGATTTTAAAGAAGTATTAGGAACTTGGCATGCCATTCTTACTTTACAACAACCTAGTGCGATAATCTTATCGAGACAAAAAACTAAAGCTTTAAAAGGTTCTGATTTTGAAAAAGTGATGTATGGAGCTTACGTGGTTCGTGAAGCACAAGATGAAATTGATGCTATTTTTATTGCAACTGGTACAGAAGTAAGTGTTTGCGTTGAGATCGCTGAGGATTTAGCTCATGAATATGATATTAGAGTAGTTAGTATGCCTTCGATAGAGTTGTTTTTAAAAATGCCAAAAAAGTATCAATATAATGTA
Source organism: uncultured Bacilli bacterium (assembly GCA_944358695.1). Lineage (GTDB taxonomy): Bacteria > Bacillota_I > Bacilli_A > RF39 > UBA660 > Coprosoma. The sequence continues at coordinate 4,534 of CALVRM010000041.1, forward strand.
CTTCCAGTCGGAGTTAAAACGTTTTTCATCGAAGCGGCTAGTTCCATGGGGTTACGTAGATTTGTGACAAATGATAAATATTTAATTACTGTTGATAAATTTGGCAGAAGTGGAGATCCCGAAGATGTTTTAGATGAAATGAATTTTAGTAAAGAAAAAATTGCAGCGAGAATTAAAGAATTGTTATAATTTTCTTGAAAAGGTTGTATATTTTTAGTACAATATCTAATAGAAAGGAAGGTTATTATGGACTGGGGAGCATTTTTAATAGATTTATTACAAATTGTTGGTGGCTTAGTTGTTGGTTTAATTATTGGTTTTTTAGTTGCTAAACATTTTACTAAAAAACAATTAAAAGAAAATCCGCCTATTAATGAACAAATGATTAAGGCGATGATGTCTGGTATGGGTAGAACACCTAGCCAAAAACAAGTCAACCAAATGATGAAACAAATGCAGAAGTATATGTAATTATAAATTTCTCAAGATCCTAGATTTTTCTAGGTTTTTTTGATAAAAGCTTTATGTAAAAGTAAATTTATTTTTAAATGCGGCGAAGTTGACAAAAATAATATTTGTGCTAAAATAAGATTTGTTTTTAAAAAAGGAGTGGTATAGTGATAGTGCTAAGTGGGAAAAAGATAGAAGCTATTAGAGCAATTTTAAAAGAAGAATTGCAAAAAATACCAGAATTTGATGTGGAAAGGGCCTATGATGAAAGTTATAGATACGAGAGAATTAAGTTAAGCACGGACATATTAGAACAAGTAATTTTTGATGAAAGTAAAAATATACGCTTAATATTTCCTGTAAGTGAATTAAGAAAACTAGATTTATCAGAAATAGATTTTGCTGGTATTGATATAAGAAACACTAATTTAAGCCATACAAATGCCAATATAGATCCACAAAAAGTTGATAACAAAAGTTTAAGTGGAACAAACTTATCAGGTTTGGATTTAAGAGGTAAAGACTTTATTGATGTTGATATAAGCTTCGCTAATTTAAGTAATACAGGAGCCAATATAAACCCGCAAACAGTTGATAACAAAAGTTTAAGTGGAACAAACTTATCAGGTTTGGATTTAAGAGGTAAAGACTTTACTGGTGTTGATATAAGCTGCACTAATTTAAGCAATACAGGAGCAGATATAAACCCGCAAACAGTTTATGATAAAAGTTTATGGGAAACAAACTTAACTGGCTTAGATTTAGGTGGTAAAGACTTTACTGATGTTTGTATAAAACGCGCTGATTTAAGTAATACAGGTGCCAATATAGACCCGCAAACAGTTCGTGGCAAAAGTTTATGGAAAACAAACTTAACTGGCTTAGATTTAAGTGGTAAAGACTTTACTGGTGTTGATATAAGCTGCACTAATTTAAGCAATACAGGAGCCGATATAAACCCGCAAAAAGTTTGTAATAAAAGTTTATGGGGAACAAACTTGACTGGTTTAGATTTAAGCGATAAGAATTTTTCTGGTGTTAATATAAGCTTCGCTAATTTAAGTAATACAGGAGCAGATATAAACCCGCAAACAGTTTGTGATAAATGTTTATGTGACACCAATTTATCAGGTTTAGATTTAAGGGGTAAAGACTTTACTGATGTTTTTATAGAAGGAGCAGATTTAAGTAATACAGGAGCAGATATAAACCCGCAAACAGTTTGTGATAAAAGTTTATGTAACACTAATTTATCAGGTTTAGATTTAAGAGGTAAAGATTTTACTGATGTTTGTATAGATGAAGCAGATTTAAGTAATACAGGAGCCGATATAAACCCGCAAACAGTTTATGATAAAAATTTATATGGAACAAACTTAACTGGCTTAGATTTAAGAGGTAAAGATTTTATTGATGTTTTTATAGAAGGAGCTGATTTAAGTAATACAGGAGCCGAGATCGAAGAAGATATCGCGGATGAATTTATCAGTGCCGTCAAAGAATTAGTAAAATCAAGAAATACCAAAGCAAAATAATTAGGATAATTACAGTAAGAAGAATAAATAGTCATGGTGATTAATTCTTCTTTTTTATTCTTCTTTCGCTAAATAGAAAACAATTGATCAAGTAATTATTTAAAATTATTTTAAAACTAAGTGCAAATTTTAAAAATTGGGCCTTTAAAATTGTATTTAGCTATTTAAAGAACATATAAATTTATGTTTAGTTTGACAATCAATTATAATTATGGTAATATATGTTCATTCATTTTAAGGGGGATTTTTATGATTAATGTTCAAGATTTGTTTGCGAATTCAATAGCGAATACTGAAGCTCTTTTAAGATATGGTTTTAAAGAGACTGATAAGGATTATTATTATCTATCACCTTTCGCTAATAGACAATTTACTGTGATAATAAAGGTTTCAAAGAAAAATGGTAAAGTTATGGCGGGAGTTGTTGATACGAAAACGATGAAAGAAGTTAAAGAAATATTTGATGATAATGTACACGAAGATTTGATTGAACTAGCTAGAGAAAAGTATGATGCGACCCTTTTAACTGTGGCTAGAAATTGCTTTGATGATAAGGGTGAGTCATTAGTTAGTGAAAATATCGAAGCTGATATTCGAACTCTTGATGAATTAACTAGCGCTAACACATTATTGCCTTTGCAGGTAGAAGCCATGAACCAAGAGTGTGAAAGGCTTTCTAACATTTTATTAAATAATGGTGAATTGTCAGAGTTTGAATTTAGGAGACTTGAACAATTATCTACTTTACTTTCTAAAGCTGAAATTGCAGTAGTATCACCATCAAATACGGTTAGTTATGGAACTGAATTTCTTTCATCAATTAATGGACAAACGCCTCGCGCCTTTGTTATGGTATATAGATCAGTACCTGGTATACTAAGAAGCACTGATGGGGAATTTTTCTTAACTAGAAAAACACCTTTTGGTGGTGCAGTGTTTGGAAAGAATGAAGGTGAAGAATTTTCCTTTTTCAATTCAGAAGGTGTTGAATTAAGTGGACAAATTATAGAAATAATGAATCCAGATATCAATAATAATTATAGTGAAAAGTCTTTAGGTGCTAAAACATATAATAACTAAAACAATGTAAAATAAAACATTGTTTTTTCTTTGGATATACATATACTAATAGTGGTGATTATATGATTATTGGAATAATTGGTAGGCCGGCCAAAACTGATTTAGATAATGATGGCGTATTAATATATAAAAATGTTTGTGATAAATTATACAGCTATAATTGTCTTCCAATCGGGTTAGTTCCAAATGTTCAAGGTATGAACTTTAATAAAAATGTTAGCGAAAAAGAATTTGAACAAATGACGGACTTAATTAATATTTGTGACGGTATTGTGTTACAAGGTGGAGAAGAGCTGAATAACTATGATATAATGATGGCTAAATATTTGTATGATGCCGATATTCCAACTTTAGGTATATGTTTAGGCATGCAAACGATGGGAGTAGCTTTTGATGGAATTATTGTAAGAGATGATGATCATGATTGTAAAAGCCAATATGCTCATTACGTTAAAATTAATAAGGACAGCAAACTTTACGAGATCATTGGTAAAGAGTTTATTTTTGTCAATAGTAAGCATCATGAAAAAGTATTTAATACTTGCTTGGACGAGGTAGCTAGTTTTGAAAATACAGTCGAAGCTTTAGAGGGGAAAGATAAAACTTTTTATTTAGGTGTGCAGTGGCATCCAGAAATTTTATATGATGATAACAGTGATAAAATTTTTAACGCTTTTATTAATGCAATCTTGCAAAAAAAAAATAAATAATATATAATTTATTAGGCGAGGTAGAGTATGAAGATAAAATATAATTTAATAAAAAAAGCGGGAAATGCCCGATATGGTAAATTGGAAACTAATTATGGAACATATGAAACACCGATGTTTATGCCAGTGGGAACTTTAGCGAATGTGAAAACTTTAGTTCCTGAAGAATTAAAAGATGTAAATAGTGGAATTATTTTATCAAACACTTATCATTTGTGGTTACGTCCTGGTGAAGATATTGTAGCAAAAGCCGGTGGGTTGCACAAATTTATGAATTACGATGGCCCAATTTTAACAGATAGTGGTGGTTTTCAAGTTTTTTCTTTGGTTAAAGATAAGAAAAAGGATATTACTGAACAAGGGGTTCATTTTAAAAGTCATATAGATGGTAAGCCTTTGTTTTTGACACCAGAATTATCAATTCAAATTCAAAATAAATTGGATAGTGATATTGCAATGAGTTTTGATGAATGTATTCCGCCTAATGCTAGTTACGAGTATACAAAAGCTAGTACGGAAAGAACTTTAAGGTGGGCCAAACGGGGCAAGAAAGTTTTTGATAATGAAAGACAGTCTTTGTTTGGAATTGTTCAAGGCGGAGCATTTTCTGATTTACGAAAATATAGTGCTGAGGAAACAGTTAAGTTAGACTTTGATGGTTATTCAATTGGTGGTGTAGCAATTGGTGAAGAAAAGCCTGTAACATATCAAATGATCGATGATGCAATTAAATATTTGCCGGAAAATAAGCCACGGTATTTAATGGGGGTTGGTGAACCATTAGATATAATTGAAGGTATTGAGCGAGGGGTTGATATGTTTGACTGTGTTTTGCCCACTCGATTAGCTAGACATGGTAACGCTTTTACACCATATGGAAAAATAAATTTGAAAAACGCTAAATACAAGCAAGATTTTGAGCCAATTGATGTAGAGTGCGATTGTTATACATGTCAAAATTATTCAAAAGCTTATATAAGACATTTAATGGTGGCTAAAGAAAGTTTAGGGGGACGTTTGCTATCGATTCATAATATAAGATTTTTAATAAAATTAACTGAAGATGCTAGAGCGGCGATAAAAAACGAAAGTTATCAAGAATTCAAAGAAAAATTTATTAATAAATATCAAAAATAGAAATTTTAAAGCAATGTGACGAAAAGACTTAATATAATGGTTTTATAAAAGAATCTTGAAAACATTAACTAATATAACCTTTTTGACTTATAAGAATCATAAAAAAACTTTATTTAGTTTTTGTAGTTTTAGAGTTTTTATGATTCTTTTTTCATGTTTATTCCAAACATACTACCAAAAATAGCGCTAATTAATAGTAACGCATAAAAGATAAAATCTTTACCGTTAATATTTTGACCAAAAATTAAATTACCGATAGAAATTAAAACAATAATAATAATTCCTATTTTAATACCTTCTAGCCATCCGTTCTTATTGGCATTTTTTCCGATTACAAATCCGCCTAAGGCTAGAGAAAAGAGGGGAATTATTACTTTGGCAATGTTCATTATTTTGCTGCCAATAATATCAAAGTAATTTAATAAAGTAAATAAAAATGTTAAAATAATAACGCTACTAATAGTAAATAAAAAACTTTTTAATATTTTTTTTAAGTATTTCATATGAAACCTCCTATTTAACTTTATGTTGTGGGGTTGAAAATATGTATTACATGCTTGAAAAAGCTAAACTGGTATGGTATACTTTATAGTAGTGTAAAGTAAAGAAGGGTATATTTATGAAGAAAAAGACGAAAAACCACGTATTTGTTTTTGCAGTGATCGTAGCGTTTATGGTAGTGTGCTATGCTACTTTTGCACAACCTTTGGCTTATAAATTAGCTACGAAAACCTCTGGAAATGAGTGGCATATTGGTTTTACTAATGCGATGAGAAGTGAAATTTCCGGAAATGCTAAGGAACTTTCACCATTAGTTTATAGTGAAACCTCGGCTAGTTTTGATATATATTTAGGCTCGATTGGCGATGCTATAACTTATGATTTTACGATTAAAAATATGGGAACTTTGGATGCAAAAGTTGAAAGTATTTATCTTTTTCCGACTAATGAAACTAGTGATCTTGTTTTGTTTGAGGTTAGCGACTTGAATGTTGGTGATGAGTTAAGAGCTGGCCAAAGTACAAATTTAAAATTAAAGGCGTATTACAATTCGGCATCAGATAGTAAGATTAAAACTGGTAATAAGTCAGTGACATTAATAGTAAATTATTCTCAAAAATAACATTATAGTTATTTTTTTAATGCTTTTTTAACATGAAGATATTGATGAATAGTAACAACAATCATATTTAGGGCACTCGACCAAACTAGTCCCCATAGGCCAATAGGTAATTGGCAAAAAACAAATAAAGAGATAATTCTGACAATAGTGCCAAGTAAAGTTCCGTTCATCGCTTCTTTAGCTTTTCCCATAGCTTGTAAACTAGCGGTCAATGGGGACTGAATATAATGAAATAAGGCAATTGGGGCTAAAACTTTAATATATTCAAGGCCAGAGGTAGTATTGTAGATAAGTTTCATAGGAATTTCTGGAACTAGTTCAAAAATGATTGTAGCTGGTATACCAATTAAAAGTGATAAAATGATTGCTAGTTTTATTTTGTTTCTAGTGTATATATAATGCTTTCTTGAGTAAGCTTTACTGATGTTTGGAATTAGGGCTTGACTAATGGCCATGGTAAAGAAAGATGGTAATAAAACTAAGGGCATTATAAATCCGTTGATAATTCCATATTCATTGACAATAAAATTATTTGTATAACCATTTTTTATTAGACAATATGTTAAAATGATAGGTTCGAAAAAGTAACCAATGGTACCGATCAAACGACTCATAGTTGTTGGAATTCCGATGCTGAAGACATCTTTTATATTTCCTTTGTTGGGGATTAAATCTTTTTTGGTTAATTTAAAATTTTTGGGTAGAAAGAAGAAAAGTACTAAAATTGATGTAAGCTCGCTTATAACGTTGGTTAATACGACAAATGCTACGGCGTATTCTAATCCGAAATTTATGAAAACAGGTATACCAATTATTAGACTAATTAATCTTATAATGTCTTCGGTTATGTTAGATATGACATGGGGTAACATGTTTTGTTTTCCAAAAAAGTACCCTCTTAAAATACTAGAAATGCTGATAAAAGGTAAGACAAAGCCAATGCAAATTAAAGCATAATAACTTCGTTCATCATGAAGTAAATGTTGGCTGATATAGCCACTGGATATAATCATAAAAATCATGATAATAACATTAATTATTAAAGAAATTGGGATGATTGAAAATACTAGGTTTTTATTATTTTTATTTTCTTCGGCGACTAATTTACTGATAGCCACAGGGAATCCCAATTGGGCTAAAGCCATTAGTAACATAAAAGTTGGGGAAATAAGCATATAAATCCCCATCCCTTCAGTGCCGATTAATCTGGCTAAGACTATTTTTATAAACATGCTGACAACTTTGGTAATAGCCCCACCAACAATTAATAAAATAGTCGATTTTATGAATAGATTTCCGCGTATGTTTCTCATACTAGATTATATGTGATGGAAAAGCTCTGATAACAAAAAAATTGGAAACTTCCAATTTTTAGTAAAAATTATCAGCATTAACTTTGCTAGCATATGTTAATACTTTTTGTTTTGGTTGATTATTTCTTTCTTGATAAGATATTTGGCAATTGTGTAGTGCTGTTAATTCGTTAAATTCTTCTTCTGTTAGTTGTGTTCCAAATGGATAATTTATTTTGAAAGCAGTATCAAAATTTTGACTCTCATTATATTCTTTTTCGCCCATTAAAATAGGCTGATTGTTTCGCAAAATAATATATAAACCCTTACCTCCGTTTGAATAATTAACATCGATGTGACTAGGGAAGTATTGGCTTAATCCTTGACCTACTGCTATAATCCCATGCCATTCATCTTTATCAAAAACCATATATGTATCGTTTTGATTGTTTTCATTTGGTATTTTTATAGTAAACATTTTCCACCTCCATAATAGTTAGTATAGATTTAAAAATAAAAAAAGTCAAATTGTAATAAATTTATATTTATGGCTTTAAAATTAAAGGAATTTAAGTTATAATGTTAATGGATGCTTGATGGAGGGAAAATATGGATATAGAGTTTAATAGTGCTGCTGAGCTTTATGAAAGATTGCAGCCTGCACTTAGATCCAAAGTAGCAGAATTAAAAAGAGACGGTTATACTTATTTAACTACTGAGGACGTTTGGAATTATTTGAAAGAAAGTAAATGGAAAAATAGTCAAAATTTAGCTTTAAATGAAATGGTTAGTGATATTTTTGGCAGTGATAACGCAATTATTGACGATTATTTTAAAGGTAAACTAAATAAAAGAACTAGAAGGGTATACTTTGATAGTTAGGAGAGAGAGCATGAAGAAAAAAATAATATCAAAAATTGTACTTACGGTTGTTTTACTTGGAGCAGCTATTGGTTTATTAGTACCTGTTTTACAAAATGTTAAACTTGGACTTGATTTACAAGGTGGTTTTGAAGTTTTATATCAAGTAAAAAGCATTGATGGTAAAGAAAAAGTAACTAGTGATATGGTTAATTCAACTTATAAAACGTTAGTTAAGCGTATCGATGTTTTGGGAGTATTAGAACCAACTATTGATATTGAGGGTGATAAGATTAGAGTTCAACTCGCTGGAATTGATAATGCCGATGATGCGCGTAATGTACTTAGCCAAACTGCTAGTTTGTCATTTAGAGATACTAATGATAATTTATTAATGACAAGTGATGTTTTACGTAGTGGTGCGGCTAAAGTCGGACAAGATGAAAGTGGTAATCCAGTAGTTTCCTTAAGCATTAAAGATAAAGACGAATTTTATAAAATAACAAAAAAAGTTAGCCAAATGGAAGATAACCGAATTGTAATTTGGCTAGATTATGACGAAAAAGAAGACTCTTTTGAAACAGAAAGCAATAAATGCGGGTCATTAAATGATTCTAAATGCCTTTCAGTGGCAACAGTTTCTCAAGGGTTTAGTAGTGATGTTATTATTCAAGGTGATTTTGAACAAGAAGAAGTTCAAAATTTAGTTGATTTGATTAATTCTGGTAGTATGCCAACTAAATTAGTCGAAGTTTCTTCGAAAAGTGTTGGAGCTTCGTTCGGAGAAAATTCTCTTGAGAAAACCGCAACAGCTGGAGTAGTAGGGATTATTTTAATCTGTCTATTATTAGTTATTATTTATCGTTTCTCTGGCCTAATAGCTAGTATTGGAATCGTGGTTTATACATCACTTACATTCTTTGTATTTTGGCTAATTGGCGGAACATTAACTTTGCCAGGGATTGCGGCGATGATTATCGGTATTGGTATGGCAGTTGATTCAAATGTAATTAATTTTTCTCGTATTAAAGACGAACTTTATGAAGGTAGAGGAGTACAGTCGGCCTTGAAAAACGGTGATAAAAATTCACTTGGTACAATATTGGATGCTAATATAACAACTTTAATTACAGCTATTATTTTGTTTATTTTTGGTCAAAGCAGTGTTAAAGGATTTGCAACAATGCTTATAATCAGCGTGTTTATGACTATGGCTATTATGGTATTTTTTACCAGATGGCTCATGAAAAAGTATGTAGAAACCGGTGCTTTTAATGATCATCCAAGATTATTTATTGGAGTTAATCCTAAGGATATTCCCGATGTTGCACATAAGGAAAAACGTAATAAATATTTTTATCAAAAATTAGATTTTGTTAAAGATCGTAAGGTGTTTTTGATAATTGCTGCTGTAATTAGCATAGTTGGAATTTTCTCGTTATTTAAGATGGGACTTAATTTAGGTGTTGATTTTAAAGGTGGTTCTGTTATTACTTTAAAAACTAATGAACAATTAACTGAGCAAAAAGTTGAACGCGATATTGATAGGCTTGGTTATGAGATGTATGATTTTGAAAAACAAACGGATGGTTCCTATTCGATTAAAATTACTGATTCACTTTCAAAAAATAAGTCAATTAGTACCGAGAAGTATTTCGCAGATAAATATGATGCTTCTACTGATGTTGGAGTAATTTCAACCGTAGTTAAACAAGAACTTATAAAAAATGCTCTTTTATCTTTAATAATTGCAGCTATTGCAATTGTAGCTTACATTTCATTTAGATTTAAATTTAGCTATGGTGTTAGTTGTGTATTAGCGCTACTTCTTAATGTCTTAGTTACGGTATCATTATTTAGTATTTTGCGTTTTGAGGTTTCTAGTATATTTATTGCCGCCATTTTATCTATTATTGGGTATTCGGTTAACGATATAATTATTACATTTGATCGCATTCGCGAAAACATGAAGAAGAAAGCGAAAATAAAGGATCCTGAAGAAATAAATGAAGTAGTAAATAGCAGTTTGAGAGAGATTTTAAATCGTAGTATTATTACAACTTTTACAACTTTGATTCCTGTATTAGCTTTAATTTTCCTTGGCTCTAACGATATATTTGAGTTTAATATGGCTTTATTAATTGGCCTTATAGCAGGAACGCTTTCTTCGCTATTTGTGGCTAGTCAATTATGGCTTGAAATTACAAAGAAAAACTTGAAAGAGGAAAAACCTAAACGTAAGAAAAAAAATATTGTCGATGATGAAGTTGACGAACTTCAAATTAAAGGCATAAACTCTTAGAAGAGGTGATTATGTGAGTAAATATAAGTCATGCAGTTCATTTGAAATGCTTGAAGATAAAGTTAAGACTTATATCACGAATGAGCAAGATTTAGAACTAATTACCAATGCTTATAAATATGCATATGATAAGCATTTTGGTCAGAAAAGGTTAACGGGTGAGGAATACATAACTCATCCGCTTTCTGCCGCTTATATCTTAACTAGTATTCAAGCCGATGCTTCAACTTTAGCTGGAGCATTGCTACATGATGTTTTTGAAACTGGTGAAGTTGATTTAGAGGAATTTAAGCAAATTTTTGGTGAAGACATTTTATCGATTGTTCAAGGAGTAACTAAAATAAATAAGCTTAATTTTTCTGGAGATAGTGAAACGGTTATTAATAATCAAAGGAAAATATTAGTAGGTTTATCAGAAGATGTTAGGGTTATTATTATTAAACTGGCTGATAGACTTCATAATATGAAAACTTTATTTGTTTTGGATGAGAAAAAACAAAAAGAAACGGCTAAGGAAACTTTGGATATTTTGACACCAATTGCTCATCGTCTTGGAATGAATAATATTAAATCTGAACTTGAGGAATTATCGTTACGTTATTTAAAACCGGATGAGTATTATGACATTGTTGAAAAACTTAATGCTACGAAAACCGAAAGAGATGCAAGTGTGCAAAAGATGATCGAAATGGTTTCGGAATTACTTAATAAACATGGGATTAAACATGAAATTAAGGGGCGTTCTAAGAGTATTTATAGCATTTATAAAAAACTTGATAAAGGTAAACGCTTTAGTGATATTTTTGATTTATTAGCCCTTAGGGTATTTGTAAATACTGAGCAAGAGTGTTATCAAGCTCTTGGAATTATTCATTCAAAATTTAAGCCGAAACCAAATCGTTTTAAAGATTATATTGCTATGCCTAAAACTAATATGTATCAGTCTTTACATACAACTGTTTTTGGATTTGATGGCCAGTTATATGAAATTCAAATAAGAACTTATGAAATGGATAAAGTAGCAGAAAATGGGATTGCTTCGCATTGGTCATATAAAGAAAAAGGCAGTAATAAAGCCGCTATTCAAAGCGATATGGAGCAAAAATTGCAGTTTTTTAAGTCAATAATGGAGTTAAAAAATAACGAAGAAGATCCCGAGGAATTTGTAAAATCAGTTAAAGAGGATATTTTAAAAAATACAATTTATGTATTTACGCCAATGGGCGATGTTATTGAACTGCCAAATGGCGCAACACCGATTGATTTTGCGTATAAAGTTCATACAAAAGTTGGTGATACAATGACGGGAGCTTTAGTTAATTCACAAATGGTTTCGCTTGATTATAAATTAGAAAATAACGATGTTGTGAAAGTTATTACCAGTAATAATTCCCATGGTCCCAATCGCGAGTGGTTAAAAATTGCTAAGACGACACAGGCCAAAAATAAAATTAAAAATTTCTTTAGTAAGGCTGATAAAGACGAAAACATAAAGAAAGGTGAAGAAATCTTACTTAAAGAATTAAAAAAACGTAAAGTTTTACTTTCGGAATTTCAAAGTGAAGGAATTTTATCTAAAGTATTGAGTGGAGTTAAAGTTAGCTCACTAACTGAACTTTATTCTAATCTTGGTTCGGGTAAAGTTTCAATAGAGGCAGTATTTGATGCAGCTTATAAGGAGGAAATCAGTAAAGAGGAAAAATTATTAGGAAAAGCCTCTAAATTAGCTAAAGTTTCTGGAAAAGCACACGTAGTTTCTGTTGCTGGAATTGATGATATTAAAGTAAATATTGCTTCTTGTTGTAAACCGGTGCCAGGTGATCGCATTGTTGGATATATTACAAAAGGTAATGGAATTAACGTGCATAGAATGGTTTGTCCAAATATTGCTAATACAAATGAACGTTTAATTGAAGTTAATTGGAATGAAAATAATGAAAAATTTCCAACAACTATTTTAGTACATGCCGGCTTAAATAATGATTTATTACTAGCAATTGTAGCTAAAGCGGCGAATAATGATATTGGGGTTAAAAGCGTTAATAACACTAAAGATATTGATAGTCAGAGTATTGAAATGACTGTTGTTGTTAAAAGTCGCGCAGAATTATTAAAATTTATGAATGATATTAAAATGTTAGAAGCTGTAACCGAGGTTGAAAGGCTTATAAAATGAGAGTTTTGGTTCAGCGCAGTTTAAGCTCTAGTGTTAGTGTTGAGGGTAAGATCGTTGGGAAAATTAAAAAAGGATTAGTATTATTTGTTGGTTTTACTTTTGGTGATACAGAAAATGATATTGATTATTTGATTAAAAAAGTTTTGAATCTACGCATATTTGAAGATGAAAATAATATAATGAATAAATCTATTTTAGAAGTTGGTGGCGAGATTTTAAGTATTTCACAATTTACTTTATATGCCGATACGCGAAAAGGTAATCGCCCTAGTTATATTAATGCTTTAAATAGTATAGAAGCCGAAAAATTATACAAACTATTTAATAAGAAAATGGCCGAAAATATCAATGTATCTGAAGGAATATTTGGAGCAGATATGTTGATTGCTATTCAAAACGATGGACCGGTAACGATTTTATTGGAAAGCAGGAAGGACAATGGTAAAAAATAGACTTAATTATAAATTGTTAAACGTTGGACTTTTTATTTTAATTATTTATTTGATTTATCAAACGAGAAGTTTTTGGCTTGGGGTAGTAAGTATTTTAGTGGATATTTTACTACCTTTTTTTATCGCTTTTATTATTGCTTATGCGCTTTATCCATTAGTTGCTTTTTTTACTAAACATAAAATACCTAAATCTTTAGCGATTGTTTTGGTCTTAACATTTTTTACGTTGATGTTTGGTCTGTTACTTTATTTAATTACCCCTGTATTTATGGAACAAATCGGCAGCATATTTAATGGCATTATTTCCTTTTTTAAAGAAATGAGTTTAAAATATAATATTGAGTTTAGTACTATTCAAAACCAGTTATCGACGACATTTAATGATACTTTGGAAAAATTAGGCACTTACATTTCTAATGGTGCTATTAATATTATCGGGGTTTCAATAAATATTATTTCTAAAATATTTATTATAATTGCTGCTATGATTTACTTTTTAAAAGACATGGATAAAATAAAATTTAAGATTAAAAAATTTTTCCTTAAAAGAAACAAGAAGATATACTATTATTTAGCATTAGTTGATCATGAGTTAGAAAATTATTTATCCGGTTTTATTAAAATTGTTTTCATATCATTTTTTGAGTACTCTATTTTATATTTTATAATTGGCCATCCTAATGCTTTATTGTTGGGGACTTTAGCTGGGGTAGGAAATTTAATTCCATATTTTGGTGGAATTATTACTAATGTAATTGCAGCAATTACTGCGTTCGTAATTAGCCCACAATTGTTTCTAAAAACTTGTATAATATTTTTAATTTTTTCAGCAGTCGATGGATATGTTATTAATCCTTTAGTATATGGAAAAAGCAACAAGATTCATCCATTAGTAGTAATAGTTTCATTGTTTGCTGGAGGAATACTATTAGGAATTATGGGTATTATATTATCGTTACCTGTGGCTATTGTTCTTTTGGCGACATATAAGTTTTTTAAAGAAGATATTGAAAAATTTGGTAGACGTAAATTACATTTTAAGTTGTATAAATAAATTGACTTATTAAGAAATATGGTGTTATAATTTTTATAGTAGATGATGGTAATATGTATGGGAATATTTACAGAAAGTAGCAATTGTTAAAATGTGTGACAAAGGAGGAAATAATTATGGATACAAAGAAAAAAATAATGATAGGTGTAGGAATTGGTGTCGGAGTGGCGGCGTTATCTGCTTTAGTGGCATATAAGTTTTTTAGAAGTCGTAAAGTTTGTTTTGCTGAAGGTGATGACGATGATGTAGTTTATGTTTTATTGGACGATGAAACTTATGACGATGGAAAAAAGTATAAATTTTCAAAAAAAATGAAAAAGGCTATGTAAGGATTTTGCGGCCTTTTTTTGTGGGAGGTAATTATGAAGTATTTTGAAAAAATAAGTGGTGAGAGATTGTATTTATCACCAATGAATATCGAGGATGCAGAAACTTATACAAAGTGGTTAAATGATAAGAAAATTGCCGAAAATTTAAGTCACTCTAGGATAATTAATTTAGAGTTTGAAAGAGAGTGGATTAAAAAAAATCGCGATTATCATAAATTTGCGATAGTTTTACGTGATTCTGATAAGCTGATTGGAAATTGTGGTTTTGATAATATTGATCCCGTGAATCGAACAGCCACGTTAGGAATTTTTATTGGTGATAAGGAGCAACAAAACAAAGGCTATGGCCGTGAAGCTTTAAAATGTTTACTTAACTATGGCTTTAATACTTTAAATTTGAATAATGTTATGTTGACGGTGTTTTCTTTTAATGAAAGAGCAATTAAAACTTATAAGAAGCTGGGATTTAAAACTTTTGGGGTTCGAAGATCTAGTCAATACCATGATGGAAAGTTTTATGATATTGTTTATATGGATATACTAAAAAGTGAATTTAATGAGATTCAAGAGTTCATTTTTATTTCTTAATTTTAGATATTTTTATTATTTTTGATATAAACTTGACAAAATTTTATTTTAATGGTAGGATATCTTCCTGTAAACAGAGGTTTTTATAATTGTCTAATCATTAAAGGGGGAGAAAAGATGAAAAAAATTTTGAAAAATACTAGCAAAATATTGACAGGATTGTTGGTACTTACTTTTATTTTTGTAGTTACATTAGGTAATGCGGATGCTAAAACAGCGCCGAGTTCAATAACAGTAAAAAGAGCAGAAGTGTTATCGGATATGGTAACTAATCATGATCATGGATTCACAATTTTTACAACTTCAGATGGACAATATATATATTGTTTG
>CALVRM010000042.1 GCA_944358695.1 uncultured Bacilli bacterium
CTTCTGGGACTGTAACAACAAAAGGGCTTGCGACAACAAAGAGTTCAACGAATGGGAAGACATCGGTTGTTCATAGTACCGATACAAGTAGTGTAACGTATTATGGATATGTTGCTAATGCAGCAGGGAGTAATAGTTGTAGTAAGACTTTTAAACGTGATGCTACTAAACCGGTTTGTGGCGGTGGAACTTGTGATGAAACCGGCCAGTGTGGAATTGCTCCAGGCAGTAATGGTTGGTCTTCGAGAAGCTGCGGCTCAACATATTGGGTAAATGCTTCAGATGCGCTTAGCGGTCTTTCACAAAGTGCTTCTAAAGCTAGACATTGCTATCATAAAATATACGGTAGTATTCAAACTGCTAAAGATTGGGGAGGTAGCTGTGGCGACGGTGGTAGCGATACTGATTTAAGAAATTATTTAAAAAATAATCGCGGTTGGGGATCAGTACCTTATATGAAAAATGGAAAAGCTGCTCATGGTTTAAATGCTCAAAATGCTAGAATAGTTTATCAATTTAAATTGTGCGATAATGCTGGAAATTGCAATGAATGTGGTACTCACATTAAATCTATTAGTTTTAATAGTGGTGATTGTCCGGGGGGAACAGGTTTTTAAATTTATTTTAACAAGATATTATTATGGTAGAGTGCTACAAAAAAGTAAACGCAAGAGGACACGTTTACTTTTTTTATTTTACTTACTAATAAGTATTATGATTAAAATTTTTATTCAGAAATGTTTAACTACGAAGTGTTAAATTTCAGTAGTTAAAATTTTTTGTTTTCTGAATATATTGATAATTGCGAAAATTATACCTATTATAATTAAGATTAAAATAGGCCATATAGCGGAATTGATAGCGCTATAACCTTGAAATAACGTTTCACGCATTCCAATTCCTATATAATATAATGGCTCCCATGATGCTACTAGTATTTGATAAAATTTAGGTAAAAATTCATACGGTATTTGTAGTAACCCCATCCCTAAAATAAATAGAAGAACTGTTAAAAGCATCCCTTTTTTACCAAACAAATTAATAGAACCAACAGTGAAAACCATAAGACTAAACGAAATTAATGATAAATATAAAGCTGAATTAATTATCGGTATATCTACATTAGTAATACCTATGACAAGGGATGAGGCGGAAAATCCAATAACTAGAGATAAAATAGCTATATACAGAAGCTGTACTAGAGAACTTTTGCCTTTTTTGTTGTCTATTTTAATATTTTGACTAATCATAAAACTTGTTGCTACTGAAGTTATAAAAGTTAGTAAAATAAAAATCATTGGCAATAGCATAGCTTTCACTCCATAATTAGAAGTTTCATTAATTGTGGTTATGTTTAAAATATCATTTTGATTTATTTGATTGACAAATTGAGTAAGCATGCTAGTGACCATTGCATTTTTCCCTTCATTAATGGTAACCCCAATTTTCGCCGGGTTATTACTAATACTTGATTTAGTAAAATCCTGAGGGATGACAAAAGTAGCATAATAATCTCCATTGTCCATTTTTTCTTTTAAATCATTTTGTGAATTAACTTTTGACCAAGAAATTAAATTTTTAGTATTTTTTTTAAGTTTCTTAAATAATTCTTCGCCTGCATTAATTTTCCCGTTTGGGGTCGAAGTTCCCTCATCTAAAATCTAATTGATTCAATAAACAATTTATATATTCTTTGTTGAATAAAATATTAATATAATATATAATTTAATAAGTGTTTGGAGGAAATTTATGAATAAAAATGAACAAAAATCACTAAAAACAAAGAAAAAATTACAGGCTGCATTTATAGATTTATATAGCCAAAAAAATATCGAAAAAATAACAATAAAAGAACTTACAGATAAAGCTGGATTGAACCGCGGAACTTTTTATATTCATTATTTAGATATTTATGATCTATTTAATAATATCAAAATAAATTTGTTGCATGAAATAGAAAAAAAAGCTGATAAAATCTTTGAAAAAAAGCAACTATCTGTTAAGGTAATGGTGGAAAATATTTTGGATCTATACCATCAAGTTGGTGAAAAGCTTATACCAATTATAACAAAAGATGCCACATTTACAGAAAATATAAAGACAATTTTAAAAAGTAAAATATTTCCCAATTATGAAAATCAAGAAATTAATTATCTTTTAGAGTATCATTTTTCTGCTGTAATAAGCACAATTAACTTATGGGTAAAAAATAATAAAAACGTATCTCCTACGGAATTAATAAAATTAATAGTTGAAATATCGTCTAAAGGAATTTTAACTTTAGTCAATGAACGCTATAATAATTCAACTATGCTCGTACAAAAAAATTGAAATGTGGTATAATTATAATGTATTTATAGTAAGACTAGAAAGGATGGTAATATGACATATTTAGATTATAGTGCTACTTGTCCTATTGATGAAGAAGTATTAGATAGTTTTATTAAAGCCGCAAAATATATTGGAAATCCCAACTCCCTTCATAAGTTGGGCACTGAAGCTAAAACGTTGATTGAGGCTAGTACTAAGCAAATAGCTGAAATTTTAAATGTTAAACCAAATGAAATAATTTACACTTCTGGCGCTTCTGAAGCGAATAATTTAGCGCTTAAAGGAATTGAGACGTATTTAAATAGGGGGAATCATATTATTACAACTGATTTAGAACATTCTTCAATTTATGGTCCTCTGAACTATTTGGCCAATCATGGTTATGAAATTGACATAGTTCCTTTAAAAAACGGTTTAGTAGACCTTCAAACGTTAAAAAAAATGATTACTGATAAAACAATCTTGGTCAGTATTAGTGCTGTTAATAGCGAAACTGGTATTAGACAGCCGATTGAGGAGATCGGGAAAATGTTAAAAGATTTCCCTAAGGTAATTTTTCATAGTGATATGACTCAGGCTATTGGCAAAGTTAAAATAAACTTGTCTGATGTCGATTTAGCTAGTTTTGCCGCCCATAAGTTTTTTGGCATTAAAGGAATTGGAGCGTTAATAAAGAAAGAGAAAATTAATTTAACGCCTTTGGTTCATGGTGGCAAAAGTACAACCATCTATCGTAGTGGTACCCCCGCTACTCAGCTGATTGTAAGTCAGGCTAAAGCTTTAAGATTGGCTTACGAAAATATTGATAATGATATTCAAAAAATTAAAAATTTAAATTTAAAGATTCGCGAGTCGTTAAAAAAATATGATAAAGTGTATATAAATAGTAATGAGTTTTCGATTCCTCATATATTAAACATTAGTGTTGTATCTGTAAAGCCCGAGACAATGTTACATGCTTTAGAAGCTGATGGTATTTATATTTCAACGCAAAGTGCTTGTTCAACTGGCAACACTTCCAAGTCAGTTATGGCGGTAACAAATGACGTGCAAAAAGCTTCTTCAAGCATTAGAGTTAGCCTTTCTAGAAAAACCACTTCTGAAGACATAGATAAATTTTTAGAAAGTTTTGACAAAAGTTATAAAAAATTAGTAATGAGGTAAGATAAGATGAGAATAAATGTAATTATTTTTAGATATCTCTGACATATTTTTGAAAAAAGCTTTTATTTTGCCAGATACTATGGTGTAATTACTGCAAAAAACGATGATATTATTTTAGAGGTGTTAGTATGAAAATAACTAGAATTGAAGCAATTTGGTGTAGTGGTTGTTTAGTAATGAAAAAAATTTGGAAAGAAATATCCAAAGAATATCCCGAGATAGAAATTACGACTTATGATTATGATATGGATGCAGACGCAATTAAAAAATATGATGTTGGAACAGTTTTACCTGTGATTATTTTTCAAAACGACAAAAAAGAAAAAAGATTAATTGGGGAAAAAACTAAGGCAGAAGTTATTAATATTATTAAGGAGATGCAATGAACAATAAAATAAAAATTATACTTTTAGTTTTTGCCTTATTTTTTCTTCCCCTTAGCGTAAGTGCCAAAGAAGTTACTTTAAATTTATTCTATGGTAAAGAATGCCCTCATTGTGAAGCTGAACAAGAATATTTAGAAAGTTTAAAAAAGGAGTATGGTGATAATTTAGTTATCAAAAGATTCGAAGTTTGGCACAATCCAGATAATAGTACCCTTTTAGAAAAAGTTAGATCGACTTTAAAAAATGAAGATAGTGGAGTTCCTTATACTGTTATCGGCACCACAGGATTAACTGGTTATAATGAAAATACCAAAAGTCAAATAAAAAAACTTGTTGATCAGAATTTAAAAGATCCTGAAGTTGATGCTGTTAGTTATGTTAAGGAAGGTAAAAAAATTCCTACCGCAAATAATGCAAATAAAGATGAAATTATTACAGTTCCAATTCTTGGTGAAGTAAATGCGCAAAATGTTTCTTTACCACTTCTTGCCATAGTTATGGGTTTAGTTGATGGTTTTAATCCATGTGCCATGTGGGTATTATTATTTTTAATAAGTATGTTAATCGGAATGAAAGACAAAAAAAGGATGTGGACTTTAGGACTAACTTTCTTAGTAGCTTCAGCTTTAATTTATCTTTTATTTATGATTGCCTGGCTTCAAATAGCGGTCACCGCTTTGCAGCAAGTACTATTAAGAACACTAATTGCGGTTGTCGCTATTATTGGTGGTTTGGTAAATTTTCGAAGTTATTTAAAACAAAGAAATACCCCAACTGGTTGTACAGTCGTTAAAGATGACAAAAGAAAGAAAATGTTTGCGAGAATCCAAAAATTTACTCATGAAAAAAGTTTCATTTTAGCTATTCTAGGGGTGATAACTTTAGCTATTTCTGTAAACCTAGTTGAACTTGCTTGTTCTGCTGGACTTCCTTTATTATTTACTAGTGTACTTGCTATGAATGACTTAAATACTTTTCAGTACAGTTTTAATATTTTGCTTTACATTTTATTCTTCCTGCTTGATGATATAATTGTTTTTGTTATTGCGATGAAAACATTAGAAGTTACTGGAATCTCAACCAAATATAGCAAGTATTCGCATTTAATCGGTGGAATTATAATGCTATTAATTGGTCTACTTTTGATAGTCAAGCCCGAATGGATAATGTTTAATTTTTAAAAAATTTAAAAAAAATGTATTTTTTACTAATAAATATGTTTTTTTGTGCCATGATATATTTAGAAAGGTGTGTTGATATGGAAGAAAGAAAAGACAATACAGGCATGATTATTGCTGTTGTAGTTGGTATTTTATTGATTGCTGGTATTATTGCTTATTTTGCTTTCGCTAATAATGATGAAACTGATAATGATATTAACGAGCCAAATGTTACAGATAATACTGATACCAATGATGAAAATAAAAAAGTTAGTGGTTCTTATCAAGCTAAGTATACGACTGATACAACAGGAACAACTGACACTGATGGAATAACAAATACAACAGATAATGATTTAGATGCAACAAATGATGAAGATGCTCATTATATTGAGTTAGTCCTAGATGAAGATGGGACAGCTAAGCTTGTTAGATCGCATAAGAGTGAAGATGTAATAACAGGTACTTATACAGTAACTGATAAGAAGATTACCATGATTGCTACATCAAACACAACTGATACAACAGATAATAATACAACAGATGACACTGATACGACTGACACAACTGGTACAAATGATAAAACATATGAATTTACTATTGATTCAGACGATACATTAACATATATCGAAGATAATCAGACTGTAACTCTTACAAAAGTTGATAAAGACAACTTAAAATATATTAAATAAAATCTATGTAAAAATAGATTTTTTTAAAGGTTTAATGTATAATATAAAAAGGTGATAAAATGTTTGAAAGTTTAGGCGATAGATTGCAAAACGCCATAAATAAAATAAAAGGTTATGGTAAAATAACTGAAGACAATATAAGTGAGGTAACTAGAGAAATTAGATTAGCTTTATTAGAAGCTGACGTTAACTACAAAGTGGTCAAAGAGTTTATTAACAATGTTAAAGAAAAATCATTAGGAGAAGAGGTTCAAAAAAGTCTAAAACCTGGTGAAGTTTTTGTTAAAATTGTTAGAGATGAATTAATAGACCTATTAGGTAAAGAAGATGAGCCTTTAATAATTATAAAACCTATGACGATTTTGATGATGGCCGGTCTTCAAGGTAGTGGTAAAACAACAACTGTGGGGAAATTAGCCTTACATTTAAGAAAGAAATATGGTTTAAAACCCTTAATGGTTGCATGCGATGTTTATCGACCTGCGGCTATTGAGCAATTAAAACAACTAGGTAAGGAATTGAATATTGAAGTTTATAGTGAAGGTAAAGGAAACCCTGTTGAAATTGCTAGAAATTCTTTAACTTATGCCAAAGAAAATGGTTTTAATTATGTTTTAATTGATACCGCCGGCCGGCTTCATATTGATGAAGATTTGATGAGAGAATTACAAAGTATTAATGAAGAAGTAAAACCTAATGAAATATTATTAGTTATTGATAGCATGACAGGCCAAGATGCTGTTAATGTTATTGAAGGTTTTAATAATAAGTTACCACTTACTGGTGCAGTATTAACAAAATTAGATGGTGATACTAAAGGCGGAGCAGCTTTATCAATTAGACATTTAACTAATATTCCAATTAAGTTTATTGGTGTTAGCGAAAAGATGGATGGTTTAGAAAAGTTTCGACCACAAAGTATGGCAAACCGTATTTTAGATATGGGTGATCTTATGAGTATCGCCGATAAGGCTGAAACTTTATTAGATAGTGATGAAGCTTTAAAAGCTGCTGAGAAGATGCAAAAGGGGAAATTCGATTTAGAAGATTTTCTAGTCCAATTAAATCAAATAAAAAAATTGGGTCCTTTGGAAAATATTCTTAAAATGCTTCCAGGAGCTAAAAAAATGGGACTAAATAATATTAATATTGATCCAAAACAAATGGCCCATATTGAAGCAATTATTTTATCAATGACCCCTAAAGAACGAAAAAACCCCGATATTTTAAAAGCAAGTCGTAAAAAAAGAATAGCTGCTGGTAGTGGGCAAACAGTTGAAGAAGTAAATCGACTTTTAAAACAATTTGAGCAGATGAAAGTCATGATGAAACAGTTTAAAAATGGCAGTTTAAAACTACCATTTTAATACATTTTTATATGAAAAAAGTAGCGGTATTTAGCACCACTACTTTTTATATTGTTATTTACTAGTTATACAATTCTTGTAATTGATACAGCACCAGAGTATAAATCATTAGGTACCAATTTAAAGTCAACTTCAGATGTGTTTATAAAACGATAACTAGTACCAGCTTGTGCTTCGAAAATGGCATTTCCACTAATTGTACCAGTGTCGCAACAAGTTAATCTGTTATGCGTTGAAGAGTGAGCAATTAGGATATCAGTTGGCCAAAATTGATGGAATTCAACACCTAGAGCTTTTGGTTCGCAGTTTGAGTTTTTATTATCATTATGTCTTGCATTAATCCACCAATGAACAATATAAATTCCATCTTCTGGAATGTAAAAGTCACCAGTATTAGGATTATAAGTAATTTTATTAGAAATGTTAGTTGTTTGGAACATTACAGGTTGACCAGAACCAACGGTAGAATCAGTTTCATCATGTACCATTGCATAACTATCTAAATTAGCACCGGCAGGTCCAGTAGGTCCAGTTGCTCCGGTAGGTCCTTGAAGTCCAGTAGCACCAGTAGGCCCGGTAGGACCAGTTGCTCCGGTAGGCCCTTGAAGTCCAGTAGCACCAGTAGGTCCAGTTGCTCCTTTAGGCCCAGTAGGTCCTGTTGGTCCGGTAGCTCCTTTAGGCCCGGTAGGTCCTGTTGGACAACACCTACCTCCATTATTAATACAGTCTATAACTTTACATAAGCATTCATCTTTATTTATGTTATTATTTTCGTTCACTGTTTTCCTCCTTCCACATTATTCTATGATGCAGATGGAAAATGTAATGAGCTAGTAACTATTATTTTGTTTTTTTCTTGATTGTTATTATATTGGAAGTAGAAAGTATAATACATTTTTTTACTTCATTTAATATATGAATCATTAGAAAATTATAAATTATAGCGCTTTCTTTATAATCACTAGAGTGTTTTATTAAGTTAGAAATTTTCTCTTATAAAATATTTAATTTTTAATTTTTAAATTTCGTCTATGATTTATATTATTAAATTAAAATTAGCAACCGATTGTAAAATAAGTGTATAAATGCATGAGGTAATATGATATAATTTTATAGTAAAGTACTATTAGATATAATATATCAGTATATAATATAAGGAAGGTGATAAAATGACTGATTTAGAAATTGCAAACAACAGTAAAAAAAAGGAAATTTGGAATATTGCTAAAGAGCTAGGATTAAATTCAAATGAATTAATTTATTACGGAAATTATAAAGCTAAAATAACCGCACAAAGAAAAAATAGTGATGGCAAATTAATTTTAGTGACGGCCATTAATCCAACGCCTTACGGTGAAGGAAAAACAACTGTTAGTATAGGCTTGGGTGATGCTTTACACCATCTAAAGGAAAAAGTTGTAATATGTTTAAGACAGCCTTCAATGGGGCCGGTATTTGGATTAAAAGGCGGAGCTACTGGTGGCGGTCATTCTCAAGTAGTTCCTATGGAAGACATAAATCTTCATTTCACTGGAGATTTTCATGCAATTACAGCTGCTAATAATTTATTAAGTGCAGCTATCGATAATCATATTAATAAAGGAAATGAATTAAAAATAAAAAAAGTAACTTTTAACCGTTGCTTAGATGTAAACGATCGTGCTTTGCGTCATGTAGATGTTGCTTTGGGTGATAATCCACGAAAAGAAAGTTTCAACATAACTTCCGCTTCTGAAATAATGGCTTTATTTTGTCTAGCAACTTCTTTAGAAAATTTAAAACATCGTCTTGGTAATATTATAATTGGTTATAATACCGAAAATAAGCCTGTGTATGCTAGTGATTTGAAGATTGAAGGGGCTATGACAGTAATTTTAAAAGATTCTTTTTATCCTAATTTAGTTCAAACCTTAGAAAACACCCCAGCTATTATCCATGGCGGACCTTTCGCTAATATAGCGCATGGTTGCAACAGTGTTATTGCTACCAAATTATCGCTTGGACTGGCGAATTATGTCATTACTGAAGCTGGATTTGGAGCTGATTTAGGTGCCGAAAAATTTCTAGATATAAAATGTAAAAATAATAATTTAAAACCAAGTACTATTGTTTTAGTAGCCACGGTTAAAGCTTTAAAATATAATGGAGTAGGTGAAAGCGAAATAGATAAGTTAAAAAGTGGTTTATCTAATTTAAAAGTTCACGTTGAAAATTTGAAACAATATAATGTTCCTTTAGTAATTTGTATTAATAAGTATGCAGATAATACCGATGAGGAAATAAACATTATTAAGAATTTTTGTCAACAAAAAGAAGTTAAAGTTGCGATTTCAACTGCATATATAGATGGGGGTAAAGGAGCAGTCGAATTGGCTAAGACTGTTATTAAATCTTGCAATGAAGCGAATAATTTTACACCAATTTATCAAGATTCAGATTCTATAAAAACTAAAGTAGAAAAAATTGCTACACAAATATATCATGCTAGTAAAATAAATTATACCGATGATGCATTATCAATGATTGAAAAGATTGAATCATGGGGCTTAGATAAATTACCTATATGTATCGCTAAAACCCAATATTCAATTTCTGATGATGCTAAAAAACTAGGTTATCCCACAGACTTTGAAATCACTGTCAGAGACGTTCGATTATATAATGGCGCTGGTTTTATAACTGTTTTACTAGGAAACATTATGACTATGCCAGGCCTTCCAAAAGTTCCTAATTATGAAAAAATAGATTATGTTGATGGGAAAATAGTAGGAATATTTTAAAAAGTTTATATTCGTTTTTAGGCAATTAGTAATATTTTGAATATTGCCAGTACAACAGTTAAAATGAACAGAAAATTTTCTTAATATATTAATGAGTCATATAACATATTCATATGTTTTGCTTGCTCATATGATATTTGTAGATAGGGGGAAATATAATGTTTAGAAAAAATTGTTGTATGATGCCTGGTTTTCAAATGCCGGCTAATCATGATTGCTGTGATAGACAACCAAACTGTCCTATTGTAGAACCGGTAATCAACAAATGTATAGAAAGAGAGTTTTGTCATGAAGTAAAACATGTGTGCCCGATTCATACGCATGTTGTAAACCGTCACATTTACAATCATACTTACACACCACAATATACGTGTTCTGAGGAAAATCAAGTCGTAAACAATGATCCAGGATGCTGTGGTGGCTTTGCAAATAATGGTTTTTAAGCCATTATTTTTTTGGCAATTAAATGAAAATTTAGTTCAAAAGCCTAAAAAACCTAGAATTTTTCTAGGCCTTTCTTAATATGTCAAAAATATAAGTTAAAAGTTATTAATCGACAATTTGGTGAAACACATCTTCTACGTTTACTAATGCTTGTTTACCTGAATACTGTGGTTTTAAGTGTAAGTGATAATGCTTAACTTCTTGTAACAAGCCATTGTTCTGAACTAAGGTCATACCCTCAGCCCCAAGTTTTTTTTGAAAAGTTGGGTATAATTTTCTAGCAACTTTCATGATATGTATAAGTGTTTCGTTATCAATTTCAAATAAATCTTGATAATGTTTTTTAGGAACGACTAAAGTATGACCGTTCACATCAGGATTAACATCTAAAAATACTTTAACAATATCATCTTCATACAACGTAAATGCAGGAATATCTCCATTCATAATTTTACAAAATATACAATTCATTTTATCACCCGTTATTAGTATATCATGTATTATATAAAACATAAAGAGCTTAAATTTTATTTCTGTTTTTTATGATTCAAAATTGTTATCGCTAAAGACGATTTGAAAAATTGGATATTATTTTAACTTAATAGGACTAAGGTACCACTTTTATTTCTTATAAAAGAAAAAAGAGTCCAAACTCTTTTAGCGTGAATATTTGCGGAATATTCTATTAATATATTGGGAATATTTTGTCATTTTTATACAAAACGGTATAAAAAAAAGCTAAAAAATGATAAAATAACTAATAGGTGATAAATATGAATACATTAAAAATAGAGAATCTAACCGCTAAAGTTAATAATAAAACAATTTTAAATAATTTTAATTTAGAATTAAAATCAGGTGAAATTCATGCAATTATGGGGCCTAATGGCACTGGCAAATCAACTTTAACCAAAGTAATCATGGGCGATCCTAATTATGAAATAGTTAAAGGTAATATTTATTTTAACGATACCAAAATAAACGATTTAAAAGTAGACGAAAGAGCACGCCTAGGTGTCTTCTTAGGCATGCAGATGCCGATGGAAATCGAGGGAGTAAGTAATGCTGATTTTTTAAGAACTGCTTTAAGAGCTAAAGATGAAGATTTTAAATTATTTAGCTTTGTTAAAAAATTAGATCAAGAAGTAGCTAATTTAAAAATGGATCCTGAGATGATTCATCGTGGTATTAACGAAGGATTTTCTGGCGGTGAACGTAAGAAAAATGAAATTTTACAAATGCATATTTTAAAACCTAAAATCGTTATGTTAGATGAAATTGATTCAGGTTTAGATGTCGATAGTTTAAAAATAGTGGGTGAAAGTGTAATGAAGTACTTTCAAGAGGAAAAACCAGCAATTTTATTAATCACTCACTATCAGCGCTTACTTGATTATATTAAACCAGATTTTATTCACGTTATGACAGATGGTAAAATTATTAAAAGCGGTGATGCTTCGCTAGTAAAAATTATCGAAGAAAAAGGATACGATAAAATTAAAGAAACTGGTACTAGTGTTATAAAGGAAAATGAAAAAGATGAATAAAATAGTATTAGGTAATGGTGAAATCATTAAAAAGAGCCTTGATGATAAAGTTGAGATTACTGTGCTTGCAAAACAAAATTTTTTAAATGTTAAAATCTTAAAAATTAAGGTTCTGAAAACAACAGATTTAGTTATTGAACATACCGCCGATAGTGAAGTAAAACTGGATATTTATATTAATTTAGAGCCTGATACAAAATGTAATTTAACGGAAATTAAAAAAGAGGGCAATTATAAGCTTGGTTATAAAATTTATCAAGCAGAAAATACTGAATTAAATATTACTAAAATCAATGATGTGTATTCAATTAAAGAGTTATTAATATTTAACTTGAATGGTGAAAATGCTAAGGTAAATTATCTGCTAAAAAGCATTAGTAAAATGGCTGAAAAATACGATTTAATGGTGTACCATAACTTTTCTAATACTTGGAGTAACATTGTAAATCATGGAGTCAATATAAAAGACGGAATATTGAAGTTTTCAGTTTCTGGCTTTGTTCCTCACAGCAAAGTAAACTGTGTAGTGAATCAGAACAATCGTATAATAAATTTAACTAATAATAGCTGTGAAATCCATCCCAACCTTTTTATTGACGAAAACGATGTTGTAGCTAATCACAGTGCTCATATTGGCAAATGTAAAGATGAAGAACTATTTTATTTAAAAAGTCGTGGTATTAGTGAACAAGCCGCAGAAAGGTTACTAATCAAAGGCTTTCTTATGCAAAAATTAACTGACCATACCGAAATAGAAAGAATAATCAAAAAATATTGGAGGTGAAAAATGAATCGTGAGGATTTTAAAATATTAGATACAGGAGTTATTTATTTTGATAATGGCGCAACAACTCTAAAACCATCGGTATTAGGTGAAGCAACTAGTGATTATTATAATTATTATAGTTCCAATGCTCACCGTGGAGATTATGCTTTAAGTATTAAAGCAAGTAGTATGTATGAAAAAACCAGAGAGTTGGTTAAAGTACTTATTAATGCTAAAGACGCTTCTGAAATTGCGTTTACTAGTGGAGCCACTGACTCACTAAATAAGATTATTTTTGGTTATTTTAAAGACTATTTAAAAAAGGGCGATGAAGTACTAATTACTAAAAGTGAACACGCTGCCAATATTTTGCCTTGGTTTGAATTAAGCGATCAAATTGGCATTAAAATACGTTATATTGAATTAACTGATGAGCATAAAGTGACCATAGAAAACGTGATTAAAGCAATTACCCCAAATACTAAAGTTATTTCTTTAGCGCATATTACTAATGTCGTAGGTGATATTAGACCGATTAAAGAAATTACTAAATATGCCCATGAACACAATATATTAGTAGTAGATGATGGGGCGCAAAGTGTTCCACATATGAAAGTTGACGTGCAAGATTTAGACATTGACTTTTTGGTGTTTTCTGCCCATAAAATGTGTGGACCA
Source organism: uncultured Bacilli bacterium (assembly GCA_944358695.1). Classification (GTDB taxonomy): domain Bacteria; phylum Bacillota_I; class Bacilli_A; order RF39; family UBA660; genus Coprosoma. The sequence goes on from CALVRM010000042.1 coordinate 13,316, forward strand.
ACAGGAGTTGGCATTATTTATGGTAAAAAAGAGTTACTAAAAGATTTAAAGCCTATTATTTTTGGTGGCGGAATGAATTCTGAATTTAATAATGACGGTTTTCGGCGTTATAAGGAAATGCCAGAAAGATTAGAAGGTGGCACCCCTAATATTGCTGGTGTTATTGGCTTTGGTTTTGTTATAGAATATTTACAAAAAATAGGTTTTGAAAATATACAATCCTATGAACAAGAATTAAAAGAATACCTTATTGAAAGACTAAAAGAAATTCCTGAAATTACCGTTTATAATTCAACTAGTGAAAGTGGAATTGTAACGATAAATTATGATGGTATTTTTCCGCAAGACTTATCAATTTATTTAGATAAATATAATATTTGTACAAGAGCTGGAAATCACTGCGCTAAAATTTTAAAAGATGAACTTCACATAAAAAATACTTGTCGTATTAGTTTATATTTTTACAATAGCAAAGCAGAAATTGATAAATTGATTGAAGCTCTAAAAAATCCTAATATTAAAGCTGAACTTATTTAAATAATTTAAAACTGTCAAAAATAGTTTTTTCTTGAATTATAAGGGAAATTAATATATAATATAGTTGGTGGTTTAAATGGAGAAATGCGTAATTATCTGTAATCCTAATAGCGGTCATAATAATAAGCGAGATTTAATTGCCAAATTTCAAACAATTTTGCAACAAAGAAATTACGAAGTAGAAGTTATATATACCAAATATAGTGGTCATGCTAAAAATATTGTTAAAAATCTTGACAATAATATTAACCTAGTTATTTCATTAGGTGGAGATGGAACTTTTAACGAAGTAGTAAGTGGGAACATAAAAAGGAAACAAAGATTATTACTATCACATATACCACTTGGAACAACCAATGACATCGGTGCCATGTTTGGTATGGGTAAAAATCCTATCACTAATTTAAAAATGGTTTTAAATGGTAAGGTTAAAGGTATTGATATTTGTCAAATAAACAACCAGCCTTTTGTTTATGTTGCAGGACTTGGCAAATTTACTGATGTTGCATATGACACTCCTAGAAGCTTGAAAAAAAATCTTGGTTATTTTGCTTACTTGATTAACGCTTTAAAATCATTTAACCGTAAAACTCATTTGTTTGAAATGGAGTATACTTGTAATGGTGAAACTTACCGAGGATTATATTCATTTGTATTAATTTGCAACGCTACTAGAATGGGTGGAATTGATGTTTTTAATGATGTAAAAATGGATGATAATAAATTTGAAGTTTTAATGACTAATATCACCAGTAAAAAAGATATAATCAAATCTCTTTATATGGTCAAAACAAGTGATATTACTAAAGTTCCAGGTTTTTACTTTTATCGTACCGATAATTTAAAAATCAAGTTAAAAGAAGAGCCTAAAAAAAGCTGGTGTATTGATGGTGAGAAATTAAAATCAAAAAAACGTGAATTTGATATAAATATTATTAAAGATGTTAAAATGTTACTTCCTACGAAAGAGCTTGATAAAATATTTGTTAACAAAGATTAGGCAGACGGGTTAAGTTTGCCTTTTTAATGTATTTTTGATATAATTGATAAGGCTTTTATTAATTTAAAGAAAGGAGAAAAAATGAGTAAAATAAAAATATTTGCTTTAGGTGGGCAAAACGAATCCGGGAAAAATATGTATATTGTTGAAGTAGATAGAGATATATTCGTTTTCGACGCCGGGCTTAAATATGCTGATGATAAAATGTTAGGGGTAGACTATATTATTCCTAATTACGATTATATTAAAGAAAATGCGGACAGAATAAAGGGGATATTCATTACCCACGGTCACGATGAACATATGGGCGCTTTATGCGATATTATGAAAGATATACCGACCTTAAAAATATATGCAACTAAATTTACACTAGAAATTATTAAAGCAGAATTCGAGGCTGATAAATTAAGCTTTGAAAACTTAATAGAAATAAAACCTCACAAAAAAATTAAATTCGGGCAAAATAGTATATTTCCAATTTCTTTAACTCATACAGTACCAGATACTGTTGGATATGTTTTATATACTCCGGATGGAGCTATATTCTATACTGGAAACTTTGTTTTTGATCCAACTATGTTAGGCGCTTATAAAACAGATATTGGTAAACTGGCTTATGTAGGAAAGCAAGGCGTTTTATGTTTGTTAAGTGAATCGTTATATGCTGATAAAAGGGGATTCACGTCACCAAATCATCGAACAAATGGTAAGATTCGTGAAATTTTAAATCGCCATGAAGGACGCATTTTATATAATATATATCAAGCACAGTTATATCGTATTCAAGAATTGTTTAATGAAATCATGGGAACAGATCGTAAAGTTGTCATTATGGGCAAGAGGTTAGAGGGCGTTATCTTAAAAGCTATTGATATGAAATATATCAATTTTGATAAAAAACGTATCTCAACTATTCATCATGTTAATGATGACAAAGTCGTAATTTTAGTTTCAGACGAAAGAGAAAAGCCTTTTTCAAATCTTCAAAGAATAATCCGAGGCTATGATAAATTTATTACTATCACCCCAGAAGATACAGTAGTTTTTGCTTCACCAGTTTATGATGGGATGGAGCACACGGCCACTAGAATTCAAGATAATATAGCCAAAATTGGTGCTGACGTTATTGAACTTTCACGAAAAACGTATCCTTCACACCATGCATCAAGTGAAGATCTTATGTTAATGATTGATTTAATGCAACCTAAATATTACATGCCAGTAATTGGAGAATACCGTCATCAAGTAGCTAATGCAAATGTAGCTAAAAGAGTAGGAATAGCCGAAGAAAATATTCTATTAAGATTAAATGGCGAGGTTGCTTATTTTGAAAACGGTAAATTAATTGATAATGGTTATAAAATTCCGGTTGACGATATTTTAATTGATGGACTAGCCGCTGGTGATGTTGGCGAATTAGTTTTAAAGGATCGAGAACTTCTTAGTGACAACGGAATTGTTATTATTACTGCTACTTTAGATAAAAAAACTAAGGAAATATTGGCAGGACCTGAAGTTTTAACAAGGGGATTTATATTTGTTAAAGATAATATTAATTTGATAAAAGAGGCTGAGAAGATCTCTTTACAAGTTATAAAGTCCAATATTAAATCAAATTATATAGATTTTGCAAAAATAAAATCTGGAATTAGAGATAAAGTTGGAAAATATTTTTACGAAGAAACAGAATGCAAACCAATGGTATTAATCGTAATTGGAGAGGTATAACCCCTCTTTTTACACCAAACTTTAGTTAAACCAATAACTAAAGTTTTTTTGTTATTTACCTACAAACATTTATTTGCTTCATATAAATAATATGAATGTGCTAGTTTTCTTTTATTTTAACGTTTTTTGACAATTATGTTTGCTTTATCATTTTTTTTTTTGATAAAATTAAATATGGTGATAAACATGGTAAAATATGATGAAAGCTCGATAAAAATATTAGAAGGATTAGAAGCTGTAAGGAAAAGACCAGGGATGTATATTGGTTCAACAGATAAACGTGGGCTTCATCATTTAGTATGGGAAATTGTTGATAATAGTATTGATGAAAGTATTAATGGTTATGGTGAACGAATTAAGATCATTATTCATAGCGATGGTAGTATTAGTGTAGAAGATTTTGGCCGTGGTGTTCCCGTTGGACAGCACGCCAGTGGTAAAAGTACGCCTGAAGTAATATACACTGTTTTACATGCTGGAGGTAAATTTGAAACTTCTGGTTATAAGGTATCAGGTGGGCTTCATGGTGTAGGTGGAAGCGTTGTTAATGCTTTATCTAAGTGGATGGAAGTTACAATTAAACGTGATGGTAATGAATACTATATAAGATTTGAAAATGGTGGACACACAGTAATTCCTTTGAAAAAAATAGGAACTACGAATAGAACTGGAACAAAAGTCCATTTTATGCCTGATGATACAATTTTTTCTACCACCACCTTTTCATTCACTAACATTTGTGAACGAATGCAAGAAAGTGCTTTCTTATTGAAAAATTTAACAATTGAAGTTCATGATGAAGCAGATGATAAACACGAGATATTTCATTACGACAACGGTTTAAATTCTTTTGTTGAATATTTAGACGAAGATAAAAAAACAATCCATAAAGTAGTGGATTTTAGTGGATTTAAAGAGGGAATCAATGTTGAAGTTGCTTTTCAATATACCGAAACATATTCTGAAAATATAATCTCTTTTGTTAATAATGTAAAAACAACTGATGGCGGAACGCATGAAATTGGGTTAAAAACGGCTTTTACAAGAGTATTTAATGATTACGCAAGAAATAATGGCTATTTAAAAGCCAAAGATAAAAATTTAGAGGGCAGCGATACAAGAGAAGGCTTAACGGCAATTATAAGTTTACAAATTCCTGAAAAATTGCTTCAATTTGAAGGACAAACAAAAGGGAAACTAGGAACACCTATTGCAAGAACTGTGGTCGACAATGTTGTATCAGAACAACTTGCGTTCTTTTTAGAAGAAAACAAAGAGTCATCAACAAAAATTTTAAATAAAATGATCAAATCTAAGCAAGTGAGAGAAGCGGCTAGAAAAGCTAGAGATGAAGCTAGGAATGGTAAAGGTAAAGGCAGAAAAGAAAAGTCAATAAGTGATAAATTTACTCCAGCTCAAACAAAAAATCCTAAGAAAAATGAACTATTCTTAGTCGAAGGAGATTCAGCGGGTGGTTCAGCTAAACAAGGAAGAGATCGAAAATTTCAAGCAATTTTGCCGTTAAGAGGTAAAGTCATTAACACAGAAAAGGCTAGTTTAACCGATGTACTTGCTAATAATGAAATCAATACAATGATTCATACAATTGGAGCTGGAATTGGCAGTGATTTTAATATTGAAGATTGTAATTATGACAAAGTTATAATCATGACCGATGCCGATGATGATGGTGCACATATTCAAATTTTATTACTAACATTTTTTTATCGTTATATGAAACCATTAATTGAACAGGGACATCTATATATCGCCATGCCTCCATTATACGCTTTAAAAAGTGGTAATAAAATTTATGGTTATGCTTGGGATGATGAAGGCGCTGACGAAATAAGAAGAAAAAATAAAGTAAAATTAGAAAAGCAACGATATAAAGGATTAGGAGAAATGGACGCCGAGCAACTTTGGGAAACAACGATGAATCCAGATATGCGCAACTTAATCAAAGTAAATTTAAATGATGCTTCACTTGCAGAAAGACGAGTTAGTGTTTTAATGGGAGATAATGTTGAGCCACGAAAACAATGGATTGAAGAGAATGTCGAATTTACTCTAGCAGATAGCTATGTTAAATAAAATTATCGTATTGCTACAATGTAATATAGTAGCAATTTATTTAAAATAAGTCTGTATGTTAAGCTATCTGAGAAAAAGTTATAAGCTAGGAGGCAAATATGTCAGAAGTAATAAAAAGAATATACGATTATTCTTTGGAAGATATTATGGGTGAGAGTTTTGGCAGATATGCCAAAACAATAATTCAAGACCGGGCTTTGCCGGATGTTAGAGACGGGTTAAAACCAGTTCAAAGAAGAATACTGTATGCTATGTATAAAGATGGAAATACTTATGATAAACCAACTAAGAAATCGGCCAAAGCGGTTGGAAATATTATGGGGTTTTATCACCCACATGGCGATTCTAGTATTTATGATGCCTTAGTAAGAATGAGCCAGTGGTGGAAAAACAATCTTTGCTATGTAGAAATGCAAGGAAATAATGGTTCGATGGATGGCGATAGTGCGGCTGCTATGCGTTATACAGAGGCAAGATTAACTAAAATTGCCGGTGAACTTTTAAAAGATATAAATAAAAATACTGTTCTAATGAGCTGGAATTACGATGATACCTTATTAGAGCCAACCGTCCTTCCGGCAAAATATCCCAATCTATTAGTTAATGGTGCAACTGGAATAAGTGCTGGTTACGCGACTAATATTCCACCACATAATTTGGGCGAAGTAATTGATGCGACAATAAAAAGAATCGATAATCCCAACTGCCGTTTAGATACCATTTTAGACATTATAAAAGGTCCCGATTTTCCAACTGGTGGAGTTGCCGAAGGCATAAAAGGAATTAAAGAGGCTTTTACAACTGGTAAAGGAAAAGTTAATGTTAGATGTAAATATGAAATTGTTGGAACAAAAAATAAGCGTCAAATTATTATTTCAGAAATTCCTTATGATGTTAATAAAGCATTACTAGTAAAAAAGATTGATGATATTCGAATTGATAAAAAAGTCGAGGGTATTTCTGAAGTCAGGGACGAGTCAGATCGTAATGGCTTGCAAATTGCTATTGATTTAAAAAAAGATGCTAATGAAGAATTAATTATAAACTATCTACTAAAAAATACTGATATGATGATTTCTTATAGTTATAATATGGTAGCTATTGTTAACCATCGACCTATGGTATTAGGTATTTTAGAAATTATAGATTCATATATTAAACATCAAAAAGATGTTATTACCAAAAGAACAGAATTTGATTTGAAAACCGCTAAAGCTAGAATGCATATTGTCGAAGGGCTAATTAAAGCTTTATCAATGTTAGACGAAGTTATTAAAGTTATTAGGGCTTCTAAAAATAAAGCTAATGCAGTAGAAAATCTCCAAATAGAATTTGAGTTTACTAAACTCCAGTCAGAAGCTATCGTTAATTTACAATTATATAAATTAACAAATACAGATGTTAGTGAATTAAATGAAGAAATGAAAAAGCTGCAAAATGAAATAGAAATTTGGGAGCAGATTCTTAAAAATGAAGAAGCATTGAAACATGTTATGAAAACTGAATTAAGATTGATAAAAAAAGAATATGCTGTCCCAAGGAAAACTGTAATCAAAGAGGAAGTTACAGAAATTAAAATAGATACAACGTCTTTAATTCCCAAAGAAGATTGCATGGTTGTAGTTACAAGCGAAGGGTATGTTAAGCGCGTTTCAATTCGTAGTTATTCAGCTAGTGAGGAAGAAACTGGTTTAAAAGAAAAAGATTATGTAATCGGCTTATACGAAGCCAATACTATGGATACACTTTTACTATTTACTGACCTTGGAAACTTTCTATATATCCCAGTTTATGAATTGCCAGATTTAAAGTGGAAAGATTTGGGTAAGCATATCAGTAATATTGTGAAAATGAGTTCTGAAGAAAACATTGTCGGTGCTTATTTAACAAGCAATTTTGATAGTAAAGTAAATATTTTGTCATTTACGAAAAATGGTATGATAAAACAGACCAGCATATCAGATCTTAAAATTCAAAGATATTCTAAACCTGTTACTTTAATAAAATTAAAAAATGGCGATAAAGTTATAACTACCGAGATTGCTAATACAGAAATATTTATTACAACTCAAAATGGATATGGTTTAAGGTATGACGTAAATGAAGTTCCTGTGACCGGTTTAAGAGGCAGTGGTGTTAAAGCTATTAATTTGAAAAATGATATTGTTGTTTCTGGCCGCAGTTTCGATGAAGCTCATTATGTTGCTATAATTACTGATAAGAATACTGCTAAGCGAGTTAAAATCGAAGAATTTGAGAAAACATCAAGAGCTAGAAAAGGCGTTCAGTTGGTAAGGGATGTTAAAACTAATCCATACCATATTTTAAATAGTTTTATTATTAAAAATAAAGTTGATCTAGGTATTGTTACTGACGAGGTAAAATATTTAAAAATCACCGAACTACCAATTTGTGACCGATATCAAACAGGTAGTACAATTACTAAAGGTAATATAGAAAAAATTTTTATTAAAGCAAATGCACAGGAACATAAAGAATTAGAAATAGATGTATCTTTAGATAAAGTAGATGAAGAAATGATGACCATTGATGATTTTCTAGATGATTTTAAGATAGATTAATTTCTATTAAAGATCAAAATATTTCTGATTGTATAAATAACCTAATCAATGATATAAAATATTCAACTTTAGTTAAACCAATAACTAAAGTTTTTTTGTGACTTTTTGGCACCCAAAAATATTGACATAGGGGGGGGGGGGGGGGGGAAAAAAAAAAAAAAAAAAAAAAAAAAAAAAAAAAAAAAAAAAAAAAAAAAAAAAAAAAAAAAAAAAAAAAAAAAAAAAAAAGAGAAAAGGAAGAAAAAACAAAACA
>CALVRM010000043.1 GCA_944358695.1 uncultured Bacilli bacterium
CAAGGGAATGTTGGGACAACTATGAATTCATCAGAGAGATTTAAAGTAAGAGTGCCAGCGGCCGAATTAACAGAAAAAGCTGATATAAAGGTTAAAGTTACGGCAACTGGTTCAATCCAAAAAGCTAAGATTTATAAACCAAGCGATGCTAGTTATCAAAGAGTTATTGGTTTATACGATGAAAATGTTGCATTAGAAGATACAACTTCACTCAGTGTTACAGGTGGTGACACTCCTGAGGAAGTTACGGTTCCTAATACTAGTGCTAATATAGTTTTTTGGTCAGTTGGACTTGGAGTTTTAGCAATTGCTGTTGGTATTGGTATTATTATATATACTGGTCATAAACCACGAAAATCAAATTCTAATTAGAAGAAAATTGGTTAAAAATGTCTTCTGATAGATTGTAATAGATAATTTGACAAAATATTGGTTTTGTGGTATTATAGCCGGCATATAAAAGGTTATTATTTTCAAAGGAAAATAAGGTATTCCTTTATAAAGGAGAGGCGAATATGGGAAACTTTGTTTTAGTAAAAGATGGTATAAGAAAGGAAGCTTATGGTTTAGCAGCTTCTTTAAATACGATTGACTATCAAATTAAAAGAAAAATTAGTAATTTTGAGGTAGTGAAAAAATTTATTAATCGTTATCCGAATGCTAGTCGTGTTTTAGGCGTTGGTGCAGGAGCAATTATGTCGTGTGCATTTTTTGCCGGAGTGCGTCATGTTTTTGGTGATGTTGTTGGTGGGGATTTTGACTTATTTAGTGTTCAAACAGCTTATGCAAGTGAGCTTGATCCTTCATTAGTTAGTGACCAATCACTTTCTACTGCAGATACTCAAATTGTACAAGATTTAGAAGCGCCAGTAGCTACACCGGTTGCTACGGTTGAGGAAACGACAGTTGTACAAGATGCTCCTGCTGTGGAAGTAGCACCGGCAGAAGTACCAGTAGAACAGGCTCCGGTTTCTGAAAATTCAGTTGCTACTGAAGAGGTAGCAGTTGTAGAGGAAGCTCCAGCTATGGAAGCGGTACCTGCAAGTGTAGATGCGCCGGTAGAACAGGCTATGGTTGCTGAAAGTCCAGTTGTTGCTACTGAGAATCTAGAAAATCAAAATTTAGAAAACGAAAATAATATTGCATTGGCAGAAAATGTGATTATGCAAGATGAACAGCAACTTGTCGATGGTGTTCCAGTTGATAGCGATACTCCAGTGGAAATTACTGATGCTACTGTTACTGAAACTACCACAGAGGAAGTCAACGAAGTCGTTGATTTGAATCCAGATTTAGATAAAGATGACAATGGGAATATTTATATTTCTGGTGGGGAAGAAGTTGAGGTTAATTTTCCGGCTCCTTCCGAAGGAAATACTTCGACAATTATTATGTATGCAGAAGACGGCACAGCTTGGCTTGTTTCCTTCCTAGATGATGGAAAAAGTTTAGATCAAGCTAAGGAAGCGCTTTTAAAAGCTTATGAAGCAAATAAAATACCATATAATCCATATGATAGTTCTACTTGGCCTGAGTATTTAACAGGCGCTCCGCATATTGAGTATTTACCAGGGGTAACGGAAGCAGGTTCAATGGTTTATCCAACTGAGAACTTTGGTGATGTTACTATTGTTCGTAATGAAGATGGTACTTCAACTATGTTGATGGGGCCTGATAAAGATTGTGTAGTAGTTGATACTAATTATATGGCGGAAAAAGATCCGGTTTCGGATCCTGATGAAACGGAAGTGTGGAAGCCAAAAGAAGAAGACCCAGATCCTGAACCAACACCGGATCCAGATCCTGAGCCTAAACCTGAGCCGGGTGATGATTCAAAAGAAAGTGACGAGCCATTTTATGGTGGCGAGGTTGCAGAGAATAAAAATATTTCAGGTGGTTTAGTGCAAACTGGTGATTCTACGCTAGCTGATTTCGCTATGATTGGAACCGCGGCTGCTGCGGCAGCGGCAACAGCAGGAGTAGCAGCTAATAAAATGCGAAATAATACTTCTGCTGGTGAAGGTATAGAAGGCATATATGACTTTAATGTTTCTATTCCAATTGGTGATCCTACACAGTCACAAGCAAAACGCAGATAAAATTAGAAGAATAAAAGGTGGGGCAAATGAGAAATAAACAAATAATTAAAGCTTTAAAAGACAACGTTGAAATTGATGTTGAAGTATTAGAATGTTTTGAGCTTTCAAATGGTAAAATGTATGTTATTTATAAATTGAATAATGACGATGATATTTATGTTTCTTCTGTTGTCGAAACATTAGATGAGTTAGTATTAGATGATGTTACGGATGAGGAAATGGAAGAAATAACGAAAATGCTAAAAAAAGCCGATAAAGAAGAGGTGTAATTATGACGGAAGAAATCGAAAGTAATGTAAGAGAGAAATTAAATAATAGAATTAGAAAATTTTCGGGTTTTTCTGGCATTGCTAAAGCAGTTTTGAAAGTTAAAAGTAATATTTCTGACCGAGTAATTGCCGATAAAAATAGTAAAACTATAAGTATAGAAGGTGTCAATGTTTCTAAGCTTAGGGATTTTAGTACATTAGACGAGGAAACAATAAGAGGTATAATTGCTGAAGAAGAGGATCGTATATCTTTGTATGATTCTTTGCTAGACGCACTTAAAGAGAAAAAAACAGAATATGCTTTTGGTGATGATATTCAAATGGTAGATAATCATCCAATGATAAAAACAAATGTAAACGAGACGAACGATAAACTTAGTGCACTATTTCAAGATAATTTTAATACTAAAATGAATTTGGTTGTATGTGCTGAACGTGAAAAAAGTTATCTTAATAAAGAAGCAGCTTCTAAGCGAATTGAAAATCCTGAAGATGTTGAATTGAATGTTATTAAACCTTCTAATAATAATTTCATAAAAAAGAAAATGATAGATGTTAGAGAATTTTTTATCGGAAGAGCAGCAAAAAAAGCTGGAAGAGTTAGCCTTAAAGGTTTTAAGAAGTTTGAAAAGGAATTGATAACTGCCTTTAATAATAAAGATTTTGTGGCTATGGATGCTATGACACCAACATTTGATGAGTTATATTCACAAGGGACAGAAGCTCGAAGGCTTTATGAAGAATATGTTGCTTATGTTGATGCCATGGAAAAAGAGTATAAAAGTAATGGTAACCGTTATAGTATAGATAGTCTTGTTGAAAAATCTAAAAAGTGGAATGAAATGTATTCAAAAAATGTGGAATATTGGGAAAATGCTCGTAAATATTCTAGCAACAATGCTCTAAAGCTGCTTCAAGCGAAGTTCGAAGCTCATTTAAAAAATCCTGCTAATGCTGCCGAGAGAGATTCTAATGGCAATATATTAGTTAATGTTGGTGAGGAAAGAATGGTTATAAGGCCAGACCATCGATATACAGACATAAAGGATTTTTACAAAAAACTTAAAGCATACGAGTCTGATCTGCAAAATACTCAATCTTCGCAAATAAATGCTAATTCTCAGCAGCAAGAGCAAGAACCAATACTTAATGTTGTGCAGGGTAAGCCTATTTCTACTTTGCCAAAAAAGAATGATATACCTGAAATGCCAACACAAGATTTAGTTAAAGATGAACCTAACGAAAATACATTGGATATTACTCCTAATATGCAAGCTTATATTGACTTGTTAAAGCTTAGTGGTTGTTCCAATGAAAAAGCTATCGAAATTGCTACTGATCCTGTTACTAGTGATAAATTTAAAAAATTTGATGAAACTAGAGGCGTGACCGCTTATGAAAATGCCATTAGTACCGGTATAATAACAGAAGATACAACTTTAGGACAATTTCAGTTATATATTGCTAAACAGGAATGCAATCATTTATATGAGACGGACTTTCAATCTGATGTTTCACATGAAAAAATTGTAGAAGAACAGCAGCCTGAATTATCTACTGCTTCTGATGATGAAGTTAGCAATGACTATAATGCTTTAGGAGAAATTTATGAAGAATCTGCATTTGATCCTGCTGAAGAAATTAATAGTGCTACAACTCGACCAATGACAGCACAAGAAATAGCAGCTCGTGCTAATCTTCAAAATCTTCCAGGGAAAGATTTAACTGGTTATGATGTTTTTGTACATCCTGAAAACGAGAGCGGCTCTTTGTTTTATGAACAAGGACAACAATCTGTTTCAACTGGAAAAACGAGATAATAGTCAAGTAAAACCTTGGCTTTTTTTGTTTTCTAACATTGACTTTTAATGTAAAAACACATATAATTTTAAATAGACGTAAGGAGAGATAATATGATACAAAAACCTAAAGGAACATATGATATTTATGGAGAAAACGCCCGTCAAGTTTTATATTTAAGGAAATTAATTCAAGCATTAATGGATAAATATAATTATAAGTATTTTCAAACACCAATTTTTGAAATGAGCGAATTATTTCATCGTGGTGTAGGAGAGACTACTGATATTGTAAGTAAAGAAACTTATGATTTTGTGGACCGTGGTAATAGAAATATGACATTAAGGCCTGAAGGAACAGCTGGACTTGTTCGTTGTTTCATTGAAAATAAATTGTATGCTGGTTCAATGCCACTTAAAGCTTGGTATTTTGGATCAATGTTTAGATATGAAAGACCCCAATCAGGGCGTAATCGTGAATTTACTCAATTTGGCGTGGAAACTTTTGGAAGTGCTGATCCGATGATGGATGCAGAGGTTATCAGCATTATCGTTAATTTGTTTGGGCTTTTAGGTTTAAAAGGAATAAAGGTTAATATAAATACTTTAGGGGATGTGAAATCACGTTTAAATTACCGTGAAGCTTTGTTGGATTATTTTCGTCCTTATATAAAGAATTTATGTAGTGACTGTCAAACGCGTTATGAGAAAAATCCACTTCGTATTTTAGATTGCAAAATTGATGGCACTAATGAAATTATGAAAAATGTTCCTAAAATAAGTGATTATTTAAGTGAAGAGAGTAAAGAGCATTTTGAAAAGGTGAAAAATTATTTATCGGCTATGGGAATTGAATATGTAGTTGACGATAAACTAGTGCGTGGTTTGGATTATTATACACATACTGTATTTGAGGTGGAAGCTGATATTAAAGACTTTGGTAGTCAAAATGTTTTAGGGGCTGGTGGAAGATATGATAATTTAGTTGAAACAGTGGGTGGTCCAAAGACGCCCGGTGTTGGTTTTGCCATTGGAATTGAAAGATTATTATTAGCTTTAAAAGCCGAAGACATAAAAATTGATTCTGACGAACCGTTAGACATCTATGCAATTCCATATTCTGAAGCTGAAAAAGCTTATGTTATGTCATTAGTTAATAATTTAAGATTAAATGGTTTTAATGTTGATATGGATTATTTTGGGCGTAATATAAAAAACAATTTCAAGCATTCTGAAAAATTAGGTGCTAAATTTGTGATGATTATTGGTGAAGATGAAGTTAAAAATAATATTGTCACTTTAAAAGATAATGCAACAAAAGAGGAATATAAAATAGAAATAGAAAATTTAATAGAATTTTTAGATTTGAAAATAAGCGAGGAATAATATGAAAACAGATAATACAGATATTAATATAACAAAAGAGGGTAAATGTATTACTTTAAAAGGTTGGGTAGCTAAAAAACGTGACTTAGGTGGTTTAGTTTTTATCGACTTACGAGATAGAAGTGGTGTTATTCAGTTAATAGTTACCCCTGAAAGCAGCGCTTACGAAAAAGCAACGGTGTTGAAAAATGAATATGTCATTGAAGTTGAGGGTAAGGTTGTTAAAAGATCTTCTGTTAATAAAAGTTTGAAAACTGGTGAAATTGAGATTGAAGTTTCGCAAATTGAAATACTAAATGAAAGTGATGATTTGCCGTTTGAATTAAGTAATCCTACGGCTTTAGAAGATACAAGATTAAAATATCGTTATTTGGATTTAAGAAGAAATGAATTACAGAACAATTTGCTGATTAAACATAAAATAATGCAAAGTACGAGAAGTTATTTAAATAATAAAGCATTTATGGAAATTGAAACTCCGATTTTATGTAAATCAACTCCGGAAGGGGCTCGTGATTATTTAGTTCCATCGAGAGTGAATCGTGGCTCTTTTTATGCTTTACCGCAGTCACCTCAATTATTTAAACAATTGCTTATGATTTCTGGCTTTGAAAAGTATTATCAGATTGCTAGGTGCTTTCGCGATGAAGATTTAAGGGCTGATAGACAACCAGAATTTACGCAGATAGATATAGAAATGAGCTTTATCAATGAAAACGATATAATGATGTTGACCGAGGGATTGCTGGCTCAAATATTTCGTGAAGTTAAAGGTATTGATATAAAGTTACCTTTTGAAAGAATGTCTTATGAAAAAGCGATTGATATTTATGGTAGTGATAAACCAGATACAAGATTTGAAATGCCAATTTGTGATATAACTTCAATTTTCGAAAATACTGATTTTACCGTTTTTAAAGATGTGATTAATAATAATGGGATAATTAATTGTTTGGTAGTTAAAAATGCTGCTGACAAGTATTCTAGAAAAGATATTGATAAGTTAACTGATTTCGTAAAAATTTACAAGGCTAAAGCTTTAGCATTCTTAAAGTATAACGAAGAATTTACTGGAAGTATTTCTAAATTTATTACTGATGAAATGGCAGATTCTTTAAAAACGCTTTTATCTTTAAATAATAATGATTTAATTTTAATTATTGCGGGTAATAAGAAAATGGTAAAAACCGCATTGGGATCATTGCGCTTAAAATTAGGAAGAGATTTAAATCTAATTGAAAAAGACAAATATAATTTTTTATGGGTAACCGATTTTCCAATGTTTGAATATAGTGAAGAAGAAGAGCGATATATAGCTTGTCATCACCCATTTACTTTGCCAGCTAATGTCGATGATTTAGATGATAAAGAGCATGCTTTAGCTCGGGCATACGATGTTGTTTTAAATGGCTATGAGGTTGGTGGAGGTAGTATTAGAATTCACCGACCTGAAATTCAAGAAAAGGTGTTGCAATCTTTAGTTTTTAGTAAAGAACAAGCTACAAAACAATTTGGCTTTTTGCTGGAGGCCTTGACTTTTGGAACCCCACCACATGGCGGACTTGCTTTAGGTTTGGAAAGGTTGACGATGATATTATGTGATACTGAGAATATAAGAGATGTTATAGCTTTTCCAAAAACAGCAAGTGCTTCTGATTTAATGAGTGGGGCACCTGATGTAGTTTCAAAAAAACAGTTAGACGATTTATACATTAGTTTAAAGTAAGTAAAAAAGTCGAGTTGTAAAAAATTTATTTTCTAAACGCTTATCGTAAATGACATTATTTTTATTAAAAATATTTTGTATTTTAAAAGGCTATTATTTAGCTTTTTTGTTGATTTTACTTAGGAAATATTATATACTTTATAAGAGGCGATTTAATGGAATTGTATCGTGTTGTAGAAAAAAGTATAATAAAGAAATATCGCAAGGAAATTTGGAGTAAATTTATTAAGGCGATAAAAAATTATCATTTAATTGAGGAAAATGATAAAATAGCAGTTTGTATGAGTGGGGGAAAGGATTCTTTTTTGCTTGCTAAATGTATGCAAGAATTGCAAAAGCATGGAATGATAAACTTTGAATTGAAGTTTATTGTGATGAACCCTGGTTATAAAGAAGCAGTATTAAATAAAATTAAAGACAATTTAGCTAAATTAAATATTCATGCTGAAATATTCGATACGCCTATTTTTAAAATTTCTGAACGATTTGATAATCCTTGTTATTTTTGCGCTAAAATGCGTCGTGGATATTTATATGATTATGCTAAAAAAATTGGTTGTAATAAAATTGCTTTAGGTCATCATATGGATGATGTGGTTGAGACAATTTTACTTAATTTGATATATAATGGATCTTATGCTTCGATGTTGCCTAAACTTAAAAGTGACCATTTTGAAGGAATGGAGTTAATTAGGCCACTTTATTTAGTTGAAGAAAAAAATATAATTGCTTGGAGAGAATTTAACCATTTGGACTTTATTGATTGTGCATGCTTTGTCACTGAAAAAAATGGTGGTAAACGTGAAGAAATGAAAAATTTAATTACTTATTTAACTCGCTATAATAAAAACGTCAAAAAAAGTTTATTTACTTCGGCTAACAATATAAATTTAAATATGGTAATTGGATATCATAGTGAGGGAAAATTTTATCACAAATACAATTTAAATGATAAATAGTGTAAATTTTTATATAAAAGGTGTTTTTTTTCGTTTTTTATGATATAATATAAATGTCTAGAAGATTGGGCAATTATCAAAAACCTACGCGTTAACGATTGGGAATCTAATTCGCATGCGGTGTCGAATACTTGTGTTTACACAAGGCTCCTAATGCTTGTGATGTGATGCCCACCTAGAAGATAGGGTTTTAATCGTTAAACGTCCACTTCTGGGCATTTTTTTATAAAAAAAATTAGCTTACTTAGCTAATTCTTTTATTTTATCTGTATTTTTAAAATTATATTTAGCAATTTCTTTTAAAATTTCAATTCCGTGGGTTTGCACTAGTTTAGCACCTATTTCATCGACTTTTTGTCCTGCCCCCTTTGGTAGTTTGGTTCCCATTTGTTTCGAAAGTTTTTCAAATTCTTTAATCAAAACATAGCGACTGATTAAAGAACTACAAGCAACTGATAAGCATTTATCTTCGGCTTTAGTTATAAAAGTTATTTTTCTTTGCACTTCTGGTAAATTATTAATATATTTGTAATAAATAAATGGATCAGTAAATTGATCAACGACAATATAATCATGTTTTTGGTATTGTTTGTTCATATCTAATAAAACTTTATTATGTAAGTTAGCTTTAATTGCATTTAAATTCATTTTTTCACTATATTTATCGTTGTATTCTTTGTTTGATAATATCATACAAGAGTATGGGATTTTTTTGATAATTTCTGGAACTACTTTTAAAATATGGTCGTCGGTTATTTTTTTTGAATCGCGAACACCTAATGATTCCAAAAATGGTATATCTTCTTTAGTTACATAAGTAGCAGTAACGATAATTGGCCCAAAATAATCGCCGGTGCCAACTTCATCAGAACCAATCGAAGTGCATTTATAATATTTTCCATCGCAATGTCTAGTTGTTGGTGTGAGTTTTGACTTAGGGTTGTTATCAACTTTTTTGTATTCTACTTTTTTATTAGGATTTAAGTGTTTTTCGGTTTCAATCCAAATATTAGCATCGATATCAGCACTTATTCCTTGAAATACAGCTTTGCCAGATTGATATAGGGTAACCATTGTATCAGCCTCTTTGGCTTGAAATACTGCATATGGCGGCGTAACAGCTCTTTTTTTATCTTCGAAGTATTCACTCATCTTTTTCATTGTATTATCGCTTAATTTTACTGTAACGGTACGAACTTCATTTTTTGCCATTGTTATCACCTATACACATTTTAACATAAAAAATCGAGATTCACAATACTAACAATTCTAATAACTTTCTTTTTTATAATTAATGTAATATAATTTTTATAGGAGGTTATAATATGGGTATAGTAGATATTTGCATTATATTATTTGTAATATTAGGGGCTTTAATTGGTTTTAAACAAGGTTTTACTAAAAGTCTAGTTAATTGTGTTGGATATGTTTTAATAGTTATCATTGCTTTTATTTTGAAAAATCCAATCAGTGAATTTATGATGAATTATTTGCCCTTTTTTGATTTTAATGGTTTAATAAAAGGAGCTTTGGTTTTAAATATCCTTGTATATGAAATTATTGCATTTGCTTTAGTTTTTAGTTTATTATTAATCGTCTTAAAAGTATTGTTGCTGGCAACTACTATATTTGAAAAAATTTTGACGTTGACAATTGTACTTGGGATTCCATCTAAAATATTGGGTGCGGTTGTTGGCGTAATTAAGAATTATGTCATTGCTTTTGTAATATTATATATTTTAGCTCTTCCAAATTTTAGTAATAACGATTTGATCGAATCTTCAAAACTGCAAAAGCCTATTTTAGAAAATACACCAGTTTTATCATCTTTTGTTAGTAGTCACTTAAGCGTGTTTGATGAATTTGCTGATTTAAGTAAAAAATATCAAAAAAGTCTTAGCAGTAATGAGTTTAACTTAGAAGCGCTTGATTTATTTTTAAAATATGATATAGTTAAGACATCAACTATTCAGCACTTAATTGATAAAGAAAAGTTGCATATTAAAGGTGCTGATGAACTATTAAAGAAATATAAGGAGGAATAAAATGGAAATAGTTATTGGAAATGAAGAGAATTTTGCTGAACTAATAAATAAAGGGAATGTTTTAGTTGATTTTTTTGCTACTTGGTGTGGTCCTTGCAAAATGCTTGGCCCTGAGCTTGAAGAAATAAAAGATAAAATTCAAATTGTTAAAGTAAATATTGATGAAAATTTAGAACTTTGTAAACAGTATGGGGTTATGAGCGTTCCTACTTTGATTTATTTTAAAGAAGATGGAACTTATGAAACGAAAGTTGGGTATATGCCAAAGGAAACTATTTTGAATTGGATAGGAAAGTAATAGAAAAATTTTATAGGCAAAAAATATAAGATTTAATAAATTAGCTAAATTTAGTTAGGTTAATATATCCTATCTTTTTTTTCTATTTTTTGATATAATAATTTTTGGTGAAGCAAATGAAAAGAATTTTAGTAATTGCAGTAATATGTACACTTTTGGATCAAATTATTAAAAATATTTTATTTTTGTTATTGTCATTTGATAGTGCTATTGAAGTAATTCCTAATTTTTTTTCATTAACATTAGTTCAAAATACGGGAGCTGCTTTTAGTATTTTAAGTTCGAATACGTTGTTTTTAGTCTTTGTGTCAATTGTTTCTTTGAGTTTAATTTATTATTGTTTTATTAAAGACAAAGTACTAGTAAAAGTCGAAGAATACTTATATGGCATTTTAGTTGGTGGAATTTTAGGTAATTTAATTGACAGAGTTATACGAGGATATGTGATTGATTATTTGGACTTTAATATTTTTGGTTATAATTTCCCAGTATTTAATTTAGCTGATATATTTATAATGATATCAATTGGTTTAATTATTATCTATTTGATAAAAGGAGAAAAAAATGAAGTATCAAGTAAATGATTCAAAAATGAGATTAGATAATTATTTGGCAATGGTGATGGATATTAGTCGCAGCAGTGCTAGTAAAATAATAAAATCTTCAGCTGTTTTAGTTAATGGTAACGCGGTTAAAGGTGGCTACATGGTAAAAGACGGGGATTTAGTTGAAGTTAATTATACGCCTGAAGTTACTGATGTTAAGCCAGAAAAAATGGATTTAGATATTGTCTATGAAGATGATGATATTATTGTCGTTAATAAAGCTAATGGGGTGGTAGTACATCCAGCACCTGGAAATTATCATGGAACTTTAGTCAATGGCCTATTGTATCATAGTGTACTAAGTGATAAAAACGGTGAATTTCGTCCGGGCATTGTGCATAGAATTGATGCATATACAACGGGGCTATTAGTAGTTGCGAAAAATAATAAGGCGCATGAAGCTTTGGCAGCGCAGTTAGCAGATAAATCAACGCATCGCAAATATATGGCGTTAGTTTGGGGTGTTATTCCGAATGACACTGGTTTAATTGATGCTCCAATTGGACGTTCAAATATAGATCGTAAGAAAATGGCTATAAATCCAGATGGCAAGAAGGCAATTACTCATTTCAAAGTTTTGAAAAGGTTTAATGAGGTTACTCTTGTGGAGTTGGAATTGGAAACTGGGAGAACCCATCAAATAAGAGTGCATATGGATTATATTGGTCATCCGATTGTTAACGATCCAGTTTATGGTAAACGTAAATTAATAGATGAATCTGGACAGTGTTTGCATGCTAAGGAACTGGGATTTATTCATCCAGTAACGGGTAAATATATGGAATTTAATAGTGAGCTTCCAGAAAAATTTTTAAGAATTATGGAATGTTTTGAATAGGAGGTTGATTATGAACGAGGTTATAGATCCTAAAAATGAAGAGTTAGTTATGAAGTTACTTGGTTATTTCATTTCAGAAAAAAAATATAGTCCGGTTATTATTAGAGGACTTGAAGAGGAAATTTGGCTTGAAAATTTAGAAGAAGACTATAAAATTGTTAGAATAGTTTCCCATTATATTCATAATAATGAACAATTTGAATTTGATTTGGCCAAGACTAAGCAATTAACTAAAGCTATTAAAAAAAAGACAATGTCTTTTAAAATGAATACATTAAGTATCTTTGTAAATTTAGGTGATAATGTCAATATTGAAAAGTACGTAAATGTTCCTAAAATTGATGTGGCTGCAATAGCTCATACTAATGATTTAGAAAAATACCATTTTATTGTAGATTCTTTTCCGGATATTATGAAAAAAATGTCTTTTAAGGAAAAAGGACTTGAGTTGTTTATGAAAATTACTGGCGATATTGCTGCAAAAAATGAAGGAGAGGCGAAAATGAACGAAGAAGTGTTTACGATGAAAAAACCAATTATAACTTATACTTTAATTGCGATTAATATAATTATGTTTCTTTTAACTATGATGTTTAATTTAACTGATGATTTAGCCGTGAATAGATTTGCAATTGTAAATGGTGAATATTTTAGGTTGCTTACTGGAGTATTTTTACATGCAAATATTTTACATTTAGTATTTAATTGTTACGCATTATATATAATTGGCATGCAATTAGAAAGCTTTCTTGGCAAATCTAAATATTTAGCGGTTTATTTACTTAGTGGTCTTGCAGGTAGTGTACTTTCAATATTCTTTAGCACGGGTTATAGTGTTGGAGCTTCAGGAGCTATTTTTGGTTTATTAGGCTCATTGTTATATTTTGGATATCATTACCGTCTTTATTTAGAAACTGTGGTAAAGTCACAGATTATTCCGTTAATTATTATTAACTTACTAATTGGTTTAATGCCAGGTATTGATAACTGGGCACATATTGGTGGTTTAATTGGTGGTATTTTGGCTACTATGGCTGTTGGCGTTAAATATAAGTCAACTAAATTTGAAATGGTCAATGGAATAATTTTATATATAATTTATATCGGGGTCATTTTGTTTATGACTTTTCAAAGAAGTTTGTTTGGATAAGGTGAGTTGATAAGAGTAATTTTAACTATTAAAGCTTAAAATTACTTTTTTATTGTCAGAGTTTGAAATAAATTATAAATTTCAATTGATAGATTTTGAAGTAGCCTTATAGGAAAATTAGTAATAAATGTGATTTATTTTTATAAAAAAACAAATAAGTAGAATTATTTACTTATTTGCGGCAACTAGGAAATAATTAGTTACTATTTTAATATCGGATATATTGTTTATTTTGGTAAGTAATTTGGACTGGAGTTTTTAAAGTTAAAGTTTTAACTTTTTCTTGGGTGATATTTTCGTTATAGTTAGGTTCAATAATATTAATTGTTTCATGGCTTTCTTTTTTATCTTGATCGTCTTTAGCTGCTTTATAATATTCAAATATGTTTATTCCTTCTAAAACGGTACTGCCGATTAAACAAGCATTAGCCGCTGTTTTGAGCTGTGGCTTTTCGCTAGCGATTGCCAAATACTCTGAAATAATAGCTGCGGAAAGAGGCCACATTTTTAATCTGCCAATTTGGTTACTTTTAGGAGCACCGCCATTTATTAATGAGGTGGTGTTTATTGTAGCTATTATTCCTTCAAGAATTAAAGGAACAGTCATGGCAGGATTTGATGGAATTGCTTGTCCTAGTAATCCAAGGGCGAATACTTTATCGACAATCGGATCTAGCTTCGCCCCTAATTCAGTTTCGGCATTTAATTTTCTAGCAATTTTTCCATCTGCAAAATCAGTTAAAGCGAGTAGAGCAGTAGCGCCAAGTGTTCCAAGGGCTTTTTTGGAAAAGGCCATTTTAGGTATTATTATAGGGCCAAATAATCTAAGCATTGTTATAGAGTTTGGGATCCAAGCTTTTTTGTTTTGTAGGTCTTTTTTTAAGGTTTGTTTGATATTTTTTTGCACTTTACTCACCGTTTCCTTTTTGCCTTATATTTTAACATATATATTTTTTTTAGTAAAGAAATTTACTTGTCAATTGTTTACAAAGTTTAAAATTTGAAGAATGTTATTCAATGTACTTTAATATCGAATTTTGTTATAATTATATTGAGAGTAACGAGGTGAGCTATATGAGGAACATTGGAAACAAATTACTTAGCATTTTATGTATATTTGCTATTATTTTGCCAAGTTTTATTCCTGCTTTTAGCGTTTCGGCTGCCAATCCTTATTCGGTAGTAATGGTTTCAAATAGTAGTAACAATAAAACGGTTGGTACTTATGCAACATATAGTGAAGCAGTTAAAGCTATGAATGCTCAAAATTCTACTAGTACCAGTGTGGCTTCAATTTATAAAAATGGAGAAATTATTAATTCGAGGTATGCTATTTTTCAGTTGAAACCGAGTTCTTCATTAGTTTATTTATATCAAAATGCCGGTGATACTACGGCTTACACTTATACAAGTCCTTCATATATGTCAGATGCGGCTTTTATAGATTCTAATGAGTCGAGAGTTCAAGTCATGTATAGTGGCTTTAAAGGTTGGGTTGATATTGATGCTGGGAATATTATCCCAATTTCCCTTTTGGGGGCCAATGCGGTAAATATTACTGCCAGTGGTTTAAATTTTCGACAAGGCCCTTCAACTTCTTCTAAATCAATAGGCGTTATTACCTGCACTAATACTTTATTTACTTATACTGAAAAAAAGAGTGCTGAAGGATATACATGGTATAAAATAAATTATAATGGAACTTCTGGATGGGTAGCAGATGGTAATTGGCTTACTGAGACTACCGGAACTTCTCTTAACACTTATTATTATCGTTATGATACTGGTAATTTATTACATCGCTATGGTAAACATAATGGAACTTCTTATACTGATGATTATACTAATTTAGGTCCTACTCCTACTTATTTAACTTTAGGTGCACGTTATTATAGTTTTGACGGTGGTATTTATTTATATAGTACTCTAACTGCAATGCTAGATGATTATCGTAACGATACATATACGCAAAGTTTAAATGCAAATAATCCCAATTATGCTTATTACTTATTTTTGCCTAATAAATCGGTTTCTAAAATTACAGCGGCAGAGTTGGATAGTCAGATAACAAATGTTAATTCTAAATTATATGGGCAAGGTAAATATTTTAAAGAAGCTGAAGCGTTGTATGGTATGAATGCATTAACAGCTTTTGCAACAGCGAAAAACGAGAGTTCAAACGGAACTAGTGATATAGCTAAAGATAAAAATAATGTGTTTGGTTATGGAGCTTCGGATAGTTGTCCATATGATTGTGCACGTAGTTATGCTAGTGTTCGTGATTCAATTATGGATTATGCTAAAAATGGTTTAAATAGTTATATGATAGCTGGGGCATCTTATTATTTTGGATCACATGCTGGAACTAAGGGTAGTGGGCGAAATGTAAAGTATGCTTCGGATCCACTTTGGGGTGAAAAACAAGCTTGGAATGCATTTATGACAGACAAAAGTCAAAATTTACGCGATTATCAAGCTAATACGATCGGCGTTACTAAATATGGTAAATATAATGTTCCAGTATATAAAGAAGCTAATACGAATAATGTGATTTATAATATGCGAAATTCTAATTCTTCGTTTAAAGTATACAATGTACCGGTAACGGTAATTGATAAAATTGGTGATTTTTATAAAATATATGCTGATAGCTCGTCATATCAATATGGGTATATTAAAGTAAGCGATTTAAATGTTTCTAATAATCAGCCAGTTATAAATGTGTCTGATAAAACAATTACTTTAAATTCTTCTTTTAATCCATTAGAAGGAGTAACGGCGACGGACATTGAAAATGGTAATTTGACTAATCGTGTTACTTATTCAGGAACTGTTAATACGGCAAAAGCGGGTACTTATGATATAACTTATAGTGTCACAGATAATAGTAACTTTAGTGCTAGTAAGACGGTTAAGATTACGGTAAAAGGTACTTCTGAGCCGGTTATAAATGCTACTGATAAAGAAGTTTCGCAGTATACAACATTTGATTATATGAAAGATGTAACTGCAATTGATGATACTGATGGGGATATAACTGATAAAGTAACTTATGATAAAACGGTAAATACAAATATTAAAGGAACTTATGATGTTACTTATACTGTAACGAATAGTAATCAAAAGACTGTCACTAAAACGATAAAAGTTAAAGTAGTAGATAATAGTAAACCAGAAATAAGTGCTAGTGATAAAACGGTCTATTTAAATGGAAATTTCAATCCATTAGAAGGAGTAACAGCTACTGATAAGGAAGATGGCGATCTAACTGATAAGATCGTGGTTGAAGAAAATAATGTTAAAACTGATGTAATTGGTGAATATGAAGTTGTCTATTCAGTTACGGACAAGGCTAATCAAAAAGTAACCAAAAAAATAATTGTTAGTGTAGTAGAAAAAGAAATACAAAAGACTAATGGTTGGTTTCATTTAGAGGAATTATCTTTTGAAAATGATAATTTAATGATTAGTGGTTTTGAAATTATTATGGGAGATAATAATTCAAAAAATGATAATATTGATTATGAATTAACTTTGATTAATCAAGATACTGGTGAAAAATCAAGCTATAATTTAGAAAGATGGCTAGATAACGTACCATTTGTGCCATCTGATGGTTCTAATAACGATTATAGTGGCTCTTGGTTTAAAGGAGTAATTAAACTTGCCGATATTAAGCAAGGTGATTATAGTATCAAAGTTAAAGCTAGTGGTGATGATTTTTATGCCGAAGATATTGTTTCGAATATAGAATATACTGATAATATCATGCGAAAATATGAAGACTCTCAGGGACGCGGTTATGCGGTTAAAGAAAATCAAGTTTTATCAACCGTGGATTTAGAGTTGTTTGTCCGCGATGACGGTCTTATAAGTTATGGGACAACACCAGTTAGAAGTGGGTTATTAAGTGATTTCTTTAGCTATGAATTTACTGGTAATGAACTTAAACTAGTTGGAAATTCATATGCTTTAAAAACTGACTATGGAGTAAATGACGAGGTGGAAAGAGAAATTATTTTAGAAGATAAGAATACTCATAAAATTGTTTATCGTAAAGAAATTGGATCTTTATTAAATGGGCCATATAGTATTACTTCAATTTCTAATAATGATTTATCTAGAGCTTGGTTTGAAGCATCCATAAACTTAGAAAATTTGGATAAAGGATCTTATATTATTTATGTTAAAACTAAGGCTAATGGAGTAGAAGATTATAGTGAATTAGTTGATTATGCTTATAGTGATTTATCTGCAACTCAAACTGTGGGTAAAAATACTGCGAGCTTAATACGTAATTCTGATATGCGTGTAAGACTAGAACTTGTTATAAAATAAAAAATACAGATAATTCTGTGTTTTTTATTTTATATGCTACAAAAAAACACTTATATAAGTGTTCTCATGAAACTAAAATAAATGTATAAGTTTTATTTTCCGTAAATGAATACTTTTTGTTGGCTTGATATGGTGAATCTTCGTGAATTTTGCCTTTAGCTCTACCATCTATTGAAGTTCTGGTTGTACATGTAATATTTACTTTTGAAGAAGTTAAATTTCGAATATTAGTTTTAATTGTAGTGCAATTGGTATTTGGATCGGTACTGCTTAACCATCCTGTTTGAATGAAAATATTATTGAAAGTTTTTGGTGGGGTAGTAGAAGTTCCTGTTCCTGAGCTTCCGCTAGAACTAGAGCTAGAGTTACTTGAGGAGTTAGAGTTGCTTGTGTTTGGTTTTGAAGTTGTATTACTTGTTACGTTGTTTTTATTTTTAGTTGCTATATTAATTTGGATGGTATCGCCTTTGGCAATTTTTTCTCCTGATTTAATACTTTGACTAATAGCATTTCCTTCTTTGACGGAACTTGAATATTCATTAACAAAGGTGCAATTTATTCCTAATTCATTGCATGTTTTTTGAATTTCTGATTTAGATTTGCCTACAAAGTTTGGAACTTCGATAGCTTTTCCTTTAGAAACGTAGGCAATGATCCCCTCATCAGGATTTATGGTTTTATTTGTTTCTACTGAAAATTTTATAATATCACCTTTTTTAATATCATTATTAAATTCTTCTTTGATTTCGTATTTGATTTCATATTTATCGGCCCAGATTTTAAAATCAGTAATATTATTAAATTTAGGCATTTTTAGTTTTCCTTTAGAAACAATAATACCCACGGTGGTATCTTCTTCAATAATATCTCCCTTTTTATAAGTTGCTTCAATTACACGACCACTTTTTATTTTGTTGTCATATTTGTCAGAATAGTTTATTTTTAAATTATTTTCAATTATCCATTTTGTTATTTGACTCATTTTCATATTTTTTAATTCAGGTACTACTATTTTTTTACCTTTGGAAATTGTCAATGTTATTTTTTCCCCTGGAGATACTTTTGTCCCTTTTTGAACAGAACTTTTAATAACTTTTCCTTTAGAAATTTTATTGGAAAATTCATACTTTAATTCATAATCAATAGCATTTCTATTTAAGTACAATGTGGCTTTAAAAACGCTCATGTTTTTCATTTCTTTTAATGTTATTGGTTTTAAATTGTCTTTATTGCCTAAAGAGACTTTTAAAGTAAGCGCATCATTTCTTTTCATGTTACCGCTTTTACTTTGTTCGGTAATTGTGTCACGAGTTATCTCATTATTTTCTTCGAAATTAACAGTAACATTATTTAAAAAGTTTTCGTCAATAACTTCAACAGCTTCATCAATATTCCAACTTTCCATATTACTGATTATGACTTCCTTATTGTAATCTGGTCCGTTTGAAACTTCAAAATTTATTTTATCAATATTTTTAGTTAAAGTTTCAGGTTTAACATCTTGACTTATAATATTATATTTTTCAATTTTATCACTATATTCAAAACTGTGCTCATATTTAACATTATTAGCTTCAGCCCACTCAAGGGCTTTGCTTAGGGTTTCATTATTAAAATTTGGAACTGCTTCTTGTTTTGGCAAAGTAATGATATTAGTTAGAGCTAATCCATTAAATACCATTAATCCAATAAAACAAAGGGCTGTTAATACTGTTGCTTTGGTTTTTTTATAATGATATGTTCTTTTAAAAGCAATTAGAAAGGATAAAATTACTAAGAAAATTAAAATGGCATTTATAATTTGATATATTTGATTTACTTGATTAAATGAATCATATATTAAATAGCCTGAAAAAGCTAGTGCTATTACCATGGTGAATGATAGGATAATGTTGGTAGCTGTTGTCTTTTTCTTTGGAACGTCCTTTTCACTTTGAACTTCATTTTTAGGCAATTCACGTTTATAAATGCTTTTTTTGTTAGAAGAAGCGTTATCAAATATGATTTCTTTTAACTCTTGTCTTTTAGCTTCCATTTCTTTTTCTTTTGCTAAATTTTTTCTTTCTAATTCTTCTTCGATTTTTCGTTTTTCTGTACGACTAGTATAACCATTATTAGTGTTTTGATTCATATACTTCACCTATAATAATTATACCTTATTTCTCGTTCTTAGCCTATTATTTAATTGTTCAATTATTGTTGCTTTACTCTTTTTGACATAATTGTGTACTATTATAGAGTTGTTTTATATAAAGAAGTTTTTTTGATTTTAAAAATTAAATTTTGGTATATTATTCTATCTTTAATTTTTGAAAATTTATTTATAATAATAATGTAGTCTGCAATTTATATAGGAGATGATTTAGTGTTTTTTGAAAATTTTAAAAAAACATTCATCGCTCTTCTTCTTTCATTTTTTATTATACCAATAAATGTTTTAGCTTATTCAGATCAAATAATTGTTGGTGGTGAAAATATTGGAATAACCTTAAATTCTACGGGAATTTTGATTGTTGGTGTTTATGATGTGGATAATAGTTCACCGGCCGAAGAAGCGGGATTAAAAGCCGGTGATATGATTACAACTATTAACAAAGAAGAAGTAGACACAATTGAAGATATGGCATCGGAAATTAATAATTCTAGTAGTGAAAGCGTTTCCGTTGGTTATTTGCGTAATGGTAAAAAAGAAACGACGACTTTAAAATTATATAAAGATGAAAATGACGTATATAAAACAGGTCTTTATGTCAAAGATAGTGTAACTGGTATTGGAACTTTAACGTTTATTGATCCGGAGACTAAATTATTTGGAGCTTTAGGGCATGAAATTCAAGAGCAAACTACGGGAAAACTATTAGAAATTAAAGATGGAAAGATTTTTGATTCGACTGTAACTGGAGTTGTACCAAGTTCAGATGGCACACCCGGCGAGAAAAAAGCTAAATATGATGTTAATAAAACAGTTGGTGATGTAGATGCAAATACGACACAGGGAATTTTTGGGACTTATACTAGTGAGCTACCAAATAAGGACACTTATAAAGTAGCAAAGCCATCACAAATTAAGACTGGTAAGGCTAAAATACTGACAGTTTTGGACGGAAAAGAGGTTAAAGAATACGAAATAAATATTACCAAGATCAATGATGAAAAACAAAAAAATAAGAATTTTGTATTTGAAATAACCGATAATGAATTACTTGATAAGACCAATGGTATTATTCAAGGTATGAGTGGCTCTCCTATCATTCAAGGAGATTATGTTATTGGAGCCGTTACTCATGTTGTTGTTGACAATCCGCATAAAGGTTATGGTATATTTATTACTAATATGTTAGAAGAGGCAGAGAAAAACTAGGAGACTAGTTTTTTTCTTTTGGAAATAATGAAATAAAAAGATATAAATTATAGATTTTCTTTTTTTGTCGTGTTACAATATAATAAAGCGTTTTTTAGGAGGAAAATGTTATGAAAAAAATTGCAGTAATATTTGCTGGTGGAATGGGACAACGGATGGGTGGTGAAATCCCAAAACAGTTTTTAAAAGTATGTGGTAAAGAAATTATTGTTCATACGCTTGAATTATTTGAGGAAAACAAGGAAATTGATGGTATATATGTTGCCTGTGTTAGTGAATGGATAGACTATTTAAATAAACTTATTAAGCATTATAGTATTAATAAGATAAAAAGGGTATTTGCTGGCGGGCCAACGGGGCAAGATTCTATTTTCATCGGCCTTAGTGAGGTAAAAAAGGATTATGAAAATGCGATTGTTTTAATTCATGATGGTGTAAGGCCATTAGTATCGCAAAAAACAATTTCGACTTGTATAGATACGGTGGAAACATATGGTAGTGCGGTGACGGTGACACCGTGCTATGAAACACCAATTAAAAGCGATGATGGTTTTATAGTATCAGAAATTCCGTCAAGGCAAACTATGTATACGGCGCAGGCGCCACAATGTTTCTTTTTAAATGATTTATATGAAGCTCATTTAAAAGAAAGAAAAGAAAATCCAAATTATGATGGGATTGTTGATTCTTGCGGACTTATGTTAAAAAATGGGGTTAAAAGTCATTTAGTTGAAGGCAATAGAGGAAATATTAAAGTAACAACTTTTGAAGATTATTGTACTTTAATTGGAAATTTAAATGTTAGAGATTATCAAACATTTATCAATTTAAAAAGCAATGTTGATTCATAAAAAGGGAGAGTGTTTATATGGTCTATTCGAAGATTGTTGATGAAGATGTTATTGATATTATTGATTTTTGTGATGCTAGTTTTTTATTAAAAAAGTTAAGAAATAAACGAGTTTTAATTACTGGCGCTTCTGGAATGATAGGTAGTTATTTGATTTATACGCTAATTAAGTTAAATGAATTATACGAGGCTAATATTAAAGTCATTGCTGTTTTAAGAAATATAAATAAGTTAGATGATAAAATTAAAAATAATAAGGCAGTTGAAGTATTGATTCACGACGTTGTTGAGCCTTTTGAAATCCAAGAACCAGTTGATTATGTTGTTCATGCAGCTTCACCAGCGAGTCCAAAAATTATGAAAAATCATCCAGTGGAAACTAATTTTGCTAATACTATCGGAACGGCTAATACTTTAAACTTGGCTTTTGAAAAAAAATCTTTAGGCTATATGTTTGTATCTTCTAGGGAAATCTATGGTGAGCCGACTTGCGGCCAAGAGAAATTTACTGAAGATGGTCCGCTTGGACAAGTAGATCCTTTAATTCCTAGAAACGGTTATGCAGAGGGGAAAAAAGCGGCTGAAAACATGTGCGCATCTTTTAAGGAAGAGTATGGCTTAAATACTAAAATTGTCCGTTTGGCGCATACTTATGGTCCGGGAATGTCGATATATGATGGCCGCGTTCAGGCTGACTTCTTGAATAATATTTTGCACAATCAAGATATTGTTTTGACAAGTGATGGAAAATCGGTTCGAACTTATACCTATATTGCAGATGCAATAAAAGCAATGTTTTTAGTTTTATTAAAATCTAATGATATTGTTTATAATATTTCGGATGAAAAATCTGAAACGACTATTAAGGGCCTAGCTGAAACGCTTTTGTCTTTAAAACAAGATAGAAAATTGAAGTTGGTCTATGCAATCTCGAGCGAAGCTAGTAAAGGATGTGCTTCTTTTACTAAAGGAATTTTATCTTCTGAAAAAATTCGCAATGAATTAAATTGGATACCTAAATATCATTTACAAGAGGGGTTTGCTCGAACATTTATACATTTGGAAGAAGAAATTCAAAATAGCAATTAGTTTAGTTAGAGGAGAGGGTGTATTTTGAGAAAAGCTTTAGGAATTTTATTGATATTGTTTTCTTGTTTCTTTTTTGTGTCAAATGTGTCTGCGTCTTCGGATGACCAACCTTTGGCAGATGGTACTTACGTCATTGAAAGTGGAGTAAGTAATAATATGGTACTAGATGTTTGCGGGGGCCAGGCTAATAATGGTACTAATGTGCAACTCTATACTTATAATGGCACAAACGCTCAAAAGTGGAAAGTAAAATACTTAAATAATGGTTATTATGCGATTACTTCTTTGCTTTCTGAAAAGATGTCACTAGATCTTTATTATGGCAATAAAACTAATGGTACTAATGTACAGCTTTATACTCATAATGGCGGTGATAATCAGCAATGGATAATTAAAGATGCGGGAAATGGATATTATTATATCGTTTCAAAGGCAAGTTCGTTATATGTGGATGTATATAGAGGCCTTGCTAATAATGGAACAAATATTCAAACATACGCTTATAATGGAGGAAATAATCAAAAATTCAAATTTAAAGACGTAAGTGTGAAACCTGAAAAAACAATTGATGACGGCACTTACGCTATTGAAAGCGCAGTTGGAACAAATATGGTATTGGATGTTTATAATGGTAGCACAAATAATGGCACTAATGTACAACTTTATACCTATAATGGTACTAAGGCGCAGCAGTGGAAGGTAAAATATTTAGATAATGGTTATTATGCAATTACTTCTGGACTTTCTGAAAAGATGTCACTAGATCTTTATTATGGCAATAAAACTAATGGTACTAATGTACAGCTTTATACTCATAATGGCGGTGATAATCAGCAATGGATAATTAAAGATGCTG
>CALVRM010000044.1 GCA_944358695.1 uncultured Bacilli bacterium
TTTTTTTTTTTATTTTGTGTTTTTGTATATGTTTGAGTTAGATTGAAAAAAGTGAAAGAATAATAAAGAAGATGGGTGGGGTGGGGGGGGGGGTAGGCGGTGGTACTATTTCATAAATACTACCAATTTAATAACAATTTATGTTATATTAGTGTTGGGTGTTCGGGATGCCAATAAATCTTTCTATGCAATATGAAGCCCTTGATAGGGGTGAGGGTAATACCGCTTGCAGTTTGTTGTTGGTTGTATGTTGTTAGCTGTACGAATTTTGATGCCTACAAATATTTTATATGGTGCTTGCCTTGGGACATTGTTACAGCGTTATTTCTAGTAAATGATCCTGGATACCCAAAAGACTTTTTAGCGGGCCAGTAATGAATATTGCTGGCCTGTATTTTTGCGTGGGCAAGCAACCCTTGGTTAATTTTTATTCATTTGCTTATCTTTCGTAGTACGCTATTTATGGAAAGGTGAAAGCACCCAAAACACTACATGAAAATTCTGATACGACCAAATTAGTTAGATTTTATGATGGGGTTGATGGTTTAAAAACAGGATATACTAAAGATGCTGGTTATTGTCTAACTGCGACAGCTAAAAAAGACGGGATGAGGATAATTGCGGTTGTTATGGGAGAACCAGATAGTAAGACGAGAAATAAAGAAGTGAGCGAAATGTTAGATTATTCATTTGCTCAGTATAAAGTTGAAAATTTATTAAACAATAAATCATCATTAGGAAAATATGAGGTTGATAAAGGTAATCAAAAGTATGTAAATATTATTCCTAAAAGTGATGCAACGATTCTTCGTAAAAAAGGAGAGAAAACAGGTAGCGCTACTTATGAAGTAAAACTTAAAGATTTAAAAGCGCCAATTAAAAAAGGTGATGTAGTGGGGCAGTTAAAAATTAAAGAAAATGGTAAGTTAGTTCGGACAGTTGATTTGACTACAAGTCAGGATGTAAAAAAAGCTAATATTGGTGAACTTTATTTAAGGTATATGAAAGATATCTTTACCGCGGATGTCACAGCATAAGTTTGTATAGTTTAATTTATTAAAGACCTTTATTTTAAAGGTTTTTCTTTCATTTAAATCGTAAAACTATTGCTCGTTTACCGCAAATTATGGTATTATTATACTAGAAATTTTAAAGGAGGAATAAAAATGGAAAAATATGTACCTGATATTTATCAGAAAAGTATTTATACAGTTGATTATTCAAAGTTATTGAGTAGAGGTATAAAATGTTTGCTATTTGATTTAGATAATACTATTGTTGCTCCACGTTCCAACGAGCTTCCAGAAAAGGCCAAAGATCTTTTTGTTAGTTTAAAACAAAAAGGGTTTAAAGTAATTATATTTTCAAATAGTCCTAAAATGCGTGTAAAACCCTTTAAAATATTTTTAGACGTTGATGCTTTTCATAACGCTTGTAAGCCATTTTCTGGTAAATTTAAAAAAGTAATAAATGAGTATGGCTTTGAAATAAATGATGTGGCAATCATTGGCGATCAATTATTAACTGATGTCGCAGGTGGCAATAAAATTGGAATAACGACGATTTTAGTAAATCCAATTTCTGAAAAAGATCATATTTTTTCCATTTTTAATCGTAAATTAGAAAAACATAAAATGAATAAACTTCGCAGTCGTGATTTGTTTTCAAAAGGAAGATATTATGACTAAATGTCTAGGGTGTGGGGCTTATCTGCAAGATCAAGATGCTAATAAAGAAGGTTATGTGCGTGATTTAAGTAAAAGGTTTTGTGAAAGATGTTTTAAAATAAGACATTATAATGAATATAAGTTTATTGATAAAGATAATGATTATTATTTAAAAATTATTAGAAATATTGAAAAAACAAAGGACTTGGTTATTCTTGTTACGGATTTTTTAAATACTGAAAGCTTGAATGAACTAATTATAAAAAATCCTGTTTTGTTAGTCTTAGCTAAACGCGATTTAATTCCAAGACATTTAGACGAAAATAAACTTTTAAATAATATTGATACTAAATTAAATGTTATCGACAGAGTAGTTGTGTGTAGTAAAAACAATTATAATTTTGATCTACTTTATAGTAAAATTATAAAGTATAAGAAAAGCAAATGTGTATATGTTATTGGTTATACAAATGCTGGAAAAAGTACTTTAATTAATAAGCTTGCCAAGGATTACGGAGAAGTGTCGGCTGAAATTACAACTAGTATTTTGCCTTCGACAACTTTAGATTTAATTGAAGTGAAACTTAATCAGGACTTAACTATTGTCGATACTCCAGGGCTTTTGGATGATGGAAGCATTATATTAAATGTTACTGGTGAAAAATTAAAAACGATTTTGCCTAAAAAAGAGTTAAAACCTTCAGTTATTCAAGTAAAAACTAGTCAAACAATAATTGTTGATGATTTATTTAGATTAGATATAAACTTTGGAACTAATTTAATTTTTTATTTATCAAATGATTTAAAAATAGAAAGATATTTTAAACCGACTAATAAATTAGAAAATTTACAGAAATATCAATTAGATATTCTTACAAATAGTGATTTAGTAATTAAAGGGCTTGGCTTTATTAAAACGACAACTGGTTTTAAGGGGACATTATATTTAAATGGTAAAATAAAATATAATGTTAGAAGATCGATAATTTAAGTTTTGTGGTTGATGACATTAAAAGATAAAAAAGATGTATCTGTTTAAAATTGATATTTAATCAAAGAAATATTGAAACAGTAGATGAAAAAAGAAGCTTTTGAAAGACGGCAATTAGATGGAATTGGAAACGTTGGTAATTAAAGAGAAATTATGTTAATATTTATATAGAAAATTCAATTTGTAATAGTGAAAAATTTAAATAGCAAAAGTAATAAAATATGGTTTTCCATTATTTTGTGAAATGTTTTAGGAGGAAGGACTATGGAAAAATTATTTAACAAAATTTTTAAACAGTTAGGTTATGATAATAATACTAAAATTATCAAGTCTAATAAGGATGCTGATTTTCAGTGTGATGATTGCTTTAAATTGGCTAAAATATATCATAAGTCACCAATGGCTATTGGTGAAGAAGTAGTTAAAGCACTTCAAGAAGATGCTGATTTTGAAAAGTATTTTAAAGAGGTTAGCTTTGCGGCACCTGGTTTTATTAATATTAAAGTAAGTGATATGTATATATGCACTAAATTAAAAGAATTGATAAAAAAGGAAATTTTGGGCGCAACAAAAGAAAATAATATGATTGTTATCGATTATGGTGGTCCTAATGTTGCTAAACCTTTGCACGTTGGTCATTTAAGATCGGCAGTCATTGGTCAGGCAATAAATAATATATTAAAGTTTAAAGGGAATAAAACTGTTGGGGATGTTCATTTAGGTGATATTGGAACGCAGATGGGACAAGTAATATACGCAATTATTCAAGATTTTCCTAATCAAAACTATGAAGATATTGAATTTGATTTGGATTATTTAAATGTTGTCTATCCTAAAATGAGTGCTTTATGTAAAGAAAATGAAGCGGTTAGAACAAAGTGTGCACAGATTACAAAAGATTTACAAGATGGTGATCCAAATTATCAAATTTTATGGAAAAAGATATGGGACATTTCGGTAGGTGATATTAAAAGAATATATGACTATTTAGATGTACATTTCGATTTGTGGTATGGTGAAAGCCATGCATATAAACAGTTTTCAGAAATGATTCCATTTTTGGAAAAACAAGGTGTTGTTCGCGAAGATGCTGGTGCTAAAATAATCGATGTTAAGGAAGATGGAGATAAGTTTGATTTGCCACCCCTTATGTTACAAAAAAGTGATGGAGCGTATTTATATGCCACTTCTGATTTGGGAACTATTTGGCAAAGGGTTAAAGATTTCCATCCTGATACTATAATTTATGTGGTTGATGCACGCCAGAGTATGTATTTTGTTCAAGTGTTTAGAGCGACTAAGAAAAGTCATATGTATGAAGGCGGTTTAGAGCACTATGGTTTTGGAACGATGAACGGTACTGATAATAAGCCATTTAAAACTCGTTCTGGTGGCGCTTTAAAACTTGAAGATTTAATTAAGCAGGTTCAGCAATCTTTTATTGACTTACGTGAAGAAAATAAAGATATGGATCAAGATGATTTGGATAAAATTATTAATGCTATTATTAAATTTGCAGATTTACAAAACGATTTAGAACGTAATTATATTTTTGACATTAAAAAATTTAGTGAAGTAAACGGTAAAACAGGACCATATATTTTATATACGTATTTACGTATTAATAAGATTATTAGTAAAAATAATAGTGAATTATCTAATGCTATTTATAGTGAAACAGATAGAGCGTTAAGATTAAAATTGTTAGAGGTTAGTGAAATTATTGATCAGGCAGCTAGAGAAAGAAAACCGCATTATATTGCTAATTATTTATATGATTTATCGGTAGTAGCAAATAATTTTTATCAAAATAATAAAATGGTTGGTTTAACAGGTACTGAGAAAGATGATTTAGAAGTTGTTTTAAATTTTAATAATAAAGTAATTAAAACTTTACTTTCATTATTGGGTATTAGTATTCCTAAAGCAATGTAAAAATTCGGTAAAATTTTCAAGAAATATTGCATTGAATATCTCTTTGTGTTATATTTAAGGTGATAATAATATGAAATATTAGGAAAGGGAAGGTAAGAATATGGAGACAAGAAATAAAAATGCTTTAATAGGAGGATTACTTGCAATTGTATTTGTAATGGCCGTAGGTTATGCGGCATTTGCCACACAATTAAATATTAACGGTACAGCCAATGTTACATCTTCGTGGGATGTGCACATTAAATCAATAACAGCAGGAACGCCAACCGGAACTGCAACCAGTAAATCTGCAACAATTGGGGCTGATAAATTATCTGCTACTTTTGAAACAGAATTAGTTTCACCAGGGGATTCAATTTCATATCAAGTGGAAGTTGAAAATGCCGGATCATTGGATGCCAAATTAAGTGAATTAACTTTTGATAAGGGAACAAGCACTGCAATCGATCATGGATATTCAAATATTGCCAAAGATGATGTAATAACTGCTGGAACTACTAAGACTTTTACGGTTACAGTTTCATATAAAGCAGATATTACTAGTCAACCAGCTGATGCAGATAAAACTAGTACTTTATCTATGGTATTATCGTTTGTTCAAGCAGCTTAGTTAGAGTTAATGACAATTAAAGGTAAATGAGATTTCATTTATCTTTTTTTTAAATATTAGTATAGTTATTAATGAGTTGGGAATAATAAAGATTGTAAATTATTAATAAAAAAATAAATTTTTTATTGATAATAATTTAGAAATATGATATTATATATTCGATGGTAATATACCAGGTTGTAGAAAGGGAAGGAAAACAATGGAAGCAAAAAACAAAAACATTTTAATAGGAGGATTACTTGCAATTGTTTTAGTAATGGCCGTAGGTTATGCAGCGTTTGCTACACAATTAAACATTAATGGTACTGCGCAAATTACATCTTCATGGGATGTACATTTCGATGAGACTAAAACATCAGGAGCTGGGGTTATTGATGCGACAGCTGGTTTATCTGGGGCAACAGCACCAACTGGAACTATTTCGTATGGGGACAATAATCTAACAGCTACTTTGAATGCTAATTTAAATCAGCCAGGTGATAAAGTGGTTTATACTTTAACAATTGAAAATGCTGGAACTTTAAGTGCTAAATCAGCAACTCCATCTTTAACATTGACTGATGGACAAGTTACTGGATTAACAGCAACTAAAGGTCATATTAAATTTACAGTTACTAAACCAACACCTGCTACTATTGATGCTGATGGTACAGCAACAATGACTGTTACGGCTGAGTATACTGATGTTGCTCAAAACGAAACGACTACTAATGAAACTGCTCAATTAAATGTTACCTTGAGTTATACTCAAGCATAGTTTTATGTGAGAAAATTGGATTGTCAAAAAATGACAATCTTTTTTGTGATATTTTTTACTTGAAAGAGCACATATTGGTAGTGGAACAACTGTTTTGATTTTGAGTATGATAAATACACACCGCTTGGTATTTCTTTTGTTGAAGCAGGAGGCTTGACATTTGCTTTTACAGCTGACTTAATTGTAAAAATAGTGTATGCTGATAATATGGGTGGTCAAATTGGGCCTAAAGTGATTCATTTAAGTTAACAATTATTTTAACTTCTATATAAACTTAACTAAAATAATTTGAAGTACAAGTATTGAAGTTTGAGTTTTTCGTTATTTATACATTGCAATGCTATTTTAAATATGCTATGATGAAATTATACTAAAGTAGAAAGGAATGTTATTATGGAGACAAGGTATAAAAATTTGTTGATAGGTGGTTTATTTTCTCTTATTTTAATTATGGCAATTGGCTATTCGGCATTTGCCACACAATTAAATATTAACGGAACTGCTAGTATTACGTCTTCCTGGGATGTACATATTAAAAGTATTACTCCGGGAACGCCAGTAGGAACAGCAGCCAATAAATCAGCCACTGTTGGTGATAGTAAATTGTCTGCAAGCTTTGAAGTGGATTTGTTAGCTCCTAAAGATAGTATTACTTATACTGTTGAGGTTGAAAATAGTGGAAGTTTAGATGCAAAACTTAGTAATTTAATTTTTACACCAGGTACAAGTTCGGCAATTACTTATAGTTATGCTGATATTGCTAAAGATGATGTCATTGTTTCAGGCGGAATTAAGAAATTTACTATTACTGTTTCTTACAATGATATTAGTACACCGCCAACAGGTGATGATCGAAGTAGTCAATTGTCGATGGTGTTATCGTTTGTCCAAGCATAAATAAGAAACGTTAATTAGTTTCTTTTTATTTTCTTAATTATAAAAAACTGCAAATTTTGGTAATTTTAATTGATAATTCAAAGAACTTATGTTATAATTGTTTATAGTAGTAATAATAGGGGTAAATGTAAATTTTGATGTACAAAGGGGTTATGATATGAAGAAGAACTTGATATTATATGGACTACTAATTGTATATCTGCTACTTAATATTTTCTGGTTGACTCCAATGAATCCGCCATTATATAATGAGATTATTAATCCTGTTATGTGGATTATTATATGTGGATTATCTATTTTCTTAAGTAAAGATGAATCGCTTAGAGTAAAAGATGAAAATAATAAAACGCAGAGTTTAGTAATTGTATTGATAATATATATAATTGTTTATTATTTATTAGGCTTGTTGTTCGGGTTTCAAAAAACGCCATACTCGAAAGATATCTTAAGTATTCTTAAAAACTTATGGGCTTTTGGTGGAATTATTTTTTTCCAAGAGTTTATTCGAAACGCAATGGTTAGAAACGAAAAAAAGAAGAAAATTAATTTTGTATTAATTGTTATTTTGTTTACTTTGGTTAATATTTCTTTTACAAATTTTGCTGATCATTTTACTACTTTAAAAGAAGGGTTTATTTATACCGCTACTACATTGATTCCTTTAGTTGTGACTAGTGGAGTTCTTACGTATTTGTCTTATATTGGTGGGGCTAGACTTCCAATAATTTATCGTTTATTTGTAGTTATTCCAGAATTTATTGTTCCAATTGTGCCGAGTTTAGATTGGTTTGTGACGGCGGTAGTGGGGCTTACTTTACCGTTAGTTGTATTTGTATATCTGAATTATGTACATGTTAATAAGGTTGAACGATTATCGAAAAGAGCTAGAAAGAAATATAGCCCAGTAGTATATGTTCCAGTATTTGTCTTTATTGCTTTGGTTGCAGGTTTTGTAATTGGGGTTTTTAAATATCAACCGATTGCGGTATTATCTGGTAGTATGTCACCAACTTTCAATCGAGGCGATGCAGTAGTTGTGCGAAAGCTTACTACGGCTGAAAAAGATGAACTTAATAAAGGTGATATAATTCAATTTACTAGTGGTTCAAAATTTGTGGTTCATAGAATTGTTGAAACTGTTAATGATGAGCAAGGCAATAAATTATTTATAACTAAGGGTGATCATAATAATGCTAACGATTTGGATAAAGTTGGTTTTGATCAAATAGTTGGAAAAGTATCGTTTGTAATTCCGTATATTGGTTATCCATCAGTATGGTTGAGCGGTATGGTATCTTAAAGGAATAAAGAGGAGAGATAGTAATGAAACAAAAGAATGAAAATAAAATTATTTTGAAACAATGGGTTCAAGTGTTTATACTTTTGCTTATTTTAGCGACAATGGCCTTTGCAATTTGGTTGATTGTTAGGAGCGTTAGTCAAGATGAAGCCCAAGGAAAAGAATTATATAATTATGATTATAATAGTAATATTAGCTATAAAGTATATCTTAAGAAAAATCAATTTTTTACAAATTCTTACTTAGGTATGAATAAACAATATATTACATCTTTAATTGATCGTATTGAAGTAGATACTAAGTATAATTTTCAAAGTTCTAAAGATTTAGATTATACTTATTCATATGATTTGGTAGCTACGGCTAAAGGAACTTATTCAGAGTCTGATTCTAAGTCAGTAGAAGTATGGTCGAAAGCTTATACTATTTTGCCAAATGAAACAAAATCTGGTACTGGAAAGACAATTTCCGTTAATAAAACAGTAACTATCGATTATAATAAATATAATGAGATTATGACTGATTTTAGAAATGAATTTGGTTTGTCAGTCGATGCTCGTGTTGATGTTTCTTTTAAGATTAATATAACCGGAGGCACTAAAGAAGCAGAAAATACATTACAAGAGAGTAATGTTATGACACTTCAAATCCCATTATTAAAGCCAACTATTGAGATTAAACCTGACTATGTTAATCACGGTAGTGAAACAGTTTATGAAACACCTGAAGACAATAGCGATCTAAATATTCCGTTATTAATCTTTGGTATTGCTTTATTAATTTTAACCTTGATATTATTTAAGATTTTTGCTGGTAAACTTCTTACTACCACTAAGAAATCAGAATACGTACTTAAATTAAATAAGATTTTAAAAGAATATGGAGATATTATCGCTGAAGCTGATAATATGCCTGATTTAACTAAGTATGATTTAGTTAATATTAAGCAATTTAATGATTTAGTTGATATCGAGGAAGAATTACATTCACCAATTATTTGTAATGAAATTCGTGAGGATTTAGAAAGTTGGTTCTTGATTTTCCATAATGATACAGCATATAGGTTTATTCTAAAATATGAAGATTTTAGTCATTTAAGAAGACAATAAGGCTAACGCAAAAGCGTTAGTTTTTATGTAGAACTTTAGTTAAAACTAAAATTTTTTTGATATTTTTTTACTAAAATAATTTTGATACTAGGAATGCTAAAAATATGACTAAAATATTTATAGAGACTTCGAAACTAAAAGTCATATATGTAGGGTCAACCTGGCCAAGCGTTAATGCTGACATTCCTTATATGTTTTATAATAGTGGGGTATTAGATGTAACAACATGTCAATGTTAATAGTAAGAAAATGTAAAATAAACTTTATTTATAGTTAACAAGGAAACAGTCATCAAAATAATTATATACTATTTACAGGATGCAGACCGCCATGTTACTTCTTACTGCTGCTACTGGTACTATGCTGTTTGTAAGTTTGGTATAGGTTATGTTTTTCCGAATGTTCGTTCTTAACTTTATCTAAACTTTAACATCAATTTAAGTAACGTGGTAGGCAATCGGATTATTATACTCTTGCTAAATAAATATATAATAAAAATGTTGATATTAATTTTCAACATTTTTAATTTTATTTATTATATTTAAAATTTGTTGATTATTTTCATCGAAAAAATCTAATCTAAAGTTTCGAATACCAAATTTTTTGAGTATATTCATGCTTTCTAGCAGGTTAATTTTTTCATGATGCATAATATGAGTTTTACACGCTTTTGTAACAATTGGAAATAATTTGTTTTGACTATTTTTTAAATAATACTTATTATCTTTACAATTAGGACAATTATCATTTGTTTTGATGATGCAATGCTTTATCACCATTAATTCAATGGTTCCGTAGATTATGACTTCTAAATTTTTTTCATAAGGAGCAATATTTTTAATATTATTTAGATCTATCTCAGGAGATAGGGTTATAGATTTTAAATGATAATTATTTAAAAAATGGGAGCTATAACTGTTAGTAATATTTAAAGAATAATCCGCACGACAATTGTTTGTTTTTGCGTATTTATAAATGTCACCCAAATTGGTTAGTAGTAGATTTTCATTATTAAAATCTTGAAGATTTGTGTTTGTTCGCTCTGTTTTGTAGTAAACATTTTGATTTTTATATTTTAAATATAATTGATAATTATCAGTATAGATATTATCAACTTTGTTTATAACGGTTAACAATTGTTCTTCATTGGTTATATAAACATTGATATTAATTTTTTGATTGTTTAAAACTTTCTTTTTAGTTATATTTATGTCTAATAATTGTCGTTTTATTTCGAGTTTTTTATTAATCAATTTTTCGCATAATTTTCTTCTTAATTCGTTTAATTCCTTAATTGTGATAAAAATGTTATTATCCATATTTATTATTATATTATTAGCTTTATATGGAGTATTTCCAAGTTTTGATATTTGTTTTTTTATTTGTTCTTTAGTAGTTGGACTAGTAATTGCTTTTTCAACATATTTGCCTTGTATACTTACCGTATTTTTACTATCACTAAAGGTTAGTGACAATGGTTTTCCAATTAATGCTTGGACCTTGATGTCAATAGGTAGTTGTTTTAAAGGATATTTTTTTAAGTTTTCTTGTAATTTATAATCAATAGTTTTCAAAACAGTATCATGTTTTTTTAGGTTAACTTTATTATCTAAATAAATTATATTATTTTTATATGCCTTGTTGATTAAAAGTCCT
Organism: uncultured Bacilli bacterium; assembly: GCA_944358695.1. Classification (GTDB taxonomy): domain Bacteria; phylum Bacillota_I; class Bacilli_A; order RF39; family UBA660; genus Coprosoma. The sequence continues at coordinate 10,923 of CALVRM010000044.1, forward strand.
TTATCATTATATAGCTTGTTAACGATCATGCCTTTGTTGCTTTCTTGAAAGCGAATGCCATCATTTTGACTTAAATGATCAGTTAATTTTATTTTGATTTTTTTATTTACGTTGATAACTTGGCCAATTTTTATGCCCTGATGATTTGAGTATTGTTGATTGACAAGGTCCCGGTTGGTATTTTCAAATAAATGGCCGGTGGTAAATTCTCGATTAAATAGTTTTTTAATATTTTGGTTATAATTTTCATTTATAGGGATATTGTCAAGAAGATTTCGATATATTTTGGTGACATATCCAACATATTCGGGACTTTTCATTCGACCTTCAATTTTTAGGCTTTGAATGTTGCTATTTAGAATCTCTTTAATATATTGTGTTGTATTGAGTTCTTTGGTGCTTAGAAGAAATTTACCATCTGTTTTAATAATTTCTTTGTTTTTTATTAATGTATATGGTAGGCGGCAAGGTCCTGCGCATTCTCCGCGGTTGCCACTTCGACCACCGTTTAGGCTACTAAATAAACAACAGCCACTATAAGATATGCAAAGAGCTCCATGGATAAATACCTCTTTTTCAATGTCAGTTTTTAAATTATTTATTTCTTTTAAAGATAACTCTCTAGCTAAAACTGCTCTAGTCACCCCTAATTCCTTATATAATTTTAAGGTTTCATCATTGCAGTTGTTACTTTGAGTAGAAGCATGGATTTCTAGATTAGGAATTAATTTTTTAGCTAGACTAATCATGCCAATGTCTTGCATAATCACTGCATCGACACCATTTAAATATAAAAATTTTAAATAGTTAATAAAAGTTTCAATTTCGTGTTCAAAAATTACGGTGTTAGCGGTAATATAAATTTTCACATCATATAAATGAGCATAATTAATTGCTTCGATTATTTCATGTTCATTAAAATTATCAGCAAATTTACGTGCCCCAAAATTTTTACCAGATATGTATACAGCGTCAGCACCATTGTGAATTGCTGCTTTTAAAGCTTCCATATTGCCAGCAGGGCATAGCAGTTCAGTTTTTTTCATTTTCTTCACCATCTAATATTATAACGAAAAATACACAATAAATAAAGTTGGATTTATGCTTTATATTTTGACAATGGTGTGATATCATATAGAAGAAAGGTGATACTATGTTAAAGAAGTTTACAATGGTTGATGAAGCATTTATATGTGAAGTTTGTAATAATACGGTTAAGCCTTTGGGTTATACGGCAAGGGATCATTGTCCTTTATGTTTATGCTCAAAGCATGTAGATATTAATCCGGGTGATAGACAAGCTAATTGCGGAGGAATTTTACTTCCAATTGCTATTGAAAATTTTAAAAAGACTTATAAAATTATTTATAAATGTGAAAGATGCGGGATAATTAAACGCAATGTTATGGCGCGTGATGACAACATGGATTTAATAATAAAAATTATGAGTAATCCAGTGAAAATTGATTAATTATATTTAAGTAGTATTTACATAAAATTAAATGGTGATATAATATTAATAGGAGGATTACTATGAACAAAAAAAGAAATAAAACTAAAATAATTATTATTGTAGTGGCCGTTTTTCTAGTACTAGCTGCGGTTATTGGGTATGTAATTATTAAAGATTTAAAACAGGAAGATATTTTACGTGATGAGGTGGCAGTATTATCAAAGAAAGACATTACAAAGGCAAGTTATGATACACCAATTAAGACTAATGGAGATTATGCGGTGGTAGAAAAGACAATTAAAGAGTATTTGGATGATTATTCAACGACTTTGAAAAGTGTGTTAGAAATTTTAGAAGATGAGCAATTGACTAATTTATTATCGGCAAATAATTATAAAAACGACGGTCCTGATTTTGTTAAATCAAAAGAATATTTGGCGAAAACGAAAAGTTCATTTAATGAAAAATTGGAAAAATTGACCAAGATGACTAGCGAAAAAGAAATTATGAAAAAGATTGAAAAGAAAAATTTAAACGACTATTATGTTGATTTATATGAGGAATTAATGCTACGAGGTGTGGCTGATTCTGATTTTAAAGAGTCACAAGTTCAACTTCAAACCGCTAGTGAAAAAATTAATAATTTATTAGATACCCAAACACAAGTAATTGAGCTGTTAATTTCGTCTAAAGGTACATGGTCAGTGGATGGCGAGAAAATTGTATTTCAAAATACTGATACATTAAACAAGTATAATGAATTAATTAGTGGGTTATCTAAGTAAAGCATCATTTGATGTTTTTTTCTTGCATTATTTTTTCTAATACTATTGCTACACCGTCTTGGTTATTGCTGTAAGTTATGTATTTTGCATGAGCTTTAACAATATTATTAGCGTTTTCTGTTGCATAGCTATTATGAGCGGCATTGAGCATTGAAAGGTCATTATAATCATTACCGATTGCAATAGTATTTTCTAAAGGAATATTTAAATGTTTTGCTAGTATTTTGAGCATGTTTCCTTTGGAGGCATTTTGATTAATAATACTAAACCATGGTGTTTGGTTGTAAGTTGATTCTTTGACAATTTTTATATTGGATATTTTTGTAATATATTTTTTAAGTTTTTCTAATTTAATATTGCTGTGACTAATAAACATAACTTGCTTTATATTTGGTGTGATTACTTTTTTTAAATCATCGATTAATATTTGGCAGTTATTTTCTTTTTGATAATTTATATATTCAAAATTTTCTTTAGCAATCTTGATTTTGACTTTAAGTTTAGTGGCATAATTTAATATTTGTAGTAATTCATTGACTGGAAGGTATGTGCCATAAATTACCATATTATTTGTATCGTCAAATATCTCTGCGCCGTTAGAACTAATAATATAATTACTACTATTTGTTTTATTTTTTTCGTTTATTACATTATACCTTGGTCTTCCAGAAGCGAGAACTACAATGTGCCCTTGTTTGGTGATTTTCTTTATAGTATCAGTAACTCTGGAACTAACACTTTTATTGTCGGTTTCTAAAGTACCATCGATATCAATTAGAATTAAATATTTCAAGTTATCCTTCCTTTCATTTTATATTATATGTGATTAGTAGGTAAGCGTTTATAGCTTAGTTAAGGTGCATTTTGAGGTATATATGTGTAAATAAAGCGGTGGAGAGGGTTAATAGATTATTCCGATTTTTAGTTTTTTTTAAGTTTTAAGGTTGTATCTTTTTTAATTTATGATATAATGTTATTAGTAACCATTACTAATAAGAGGAGAGGATATTTTGCGAAATACGAGACAGAAGGATCTGATCTTAGAAATTATCAATAGTAGTTATTCACACCCTTCAGCTAGTGAAATCCACGAAAAATGTCTAAAGAAAATTCCTAGTATTAGTTTAGGAACAGTTTATCGAAATCTTAATCTACTCGTGGATCTTGGTTTGATAAGAAGGATTAAAATGAATGATAATATTGATCGTTTTGATCGTAATGATGAGCATGTGCATTTTATTTGTACGAGATGTTTAAGAATTGTTGATATACATGATGATTTTTTTAAGGGCGATATTAATATTGGTAATAATAGAGTAATGGATTACGAGATTAATTTTAAAGGTATTTGTGACAAATGCCTAAAGAAAGAAGGAGAGATTTAAATGGAATTAAAAGGAAGTAAAACAGAAACAAATTTATTAACAGCTTTTGCCGGCGAAAGCCAAGCAAGAAATAAGTATACTTATTTTGCATCAACAGCTAAGAGTGAAGGTTATCAACAAATTGCAGCTATTTTTGAAGAGACAGCTAACAATGAAAAAGAACATGCTAAAATGTGGTTGAAATTATTGTTTGGTGGTGAAATTAAGGATAGTCTAAATGTCGATACTAAAGAGGCGTTAAAATTAGCTGCCGAAGGAGAAAACTATGAATGGACTGATATGTATGCTGAATTTGCGAAAACAGCAAAGGAAGAAGGATTCGATTATATTGCTTACTTATTTGAAGAAGTAGCAAAAATTGAAAAATCTCATGAGGAAAGATATTTACAGTTATTAGAATCTGTTAAAGATGAGACAGTGTTTAAGAAAGAAGCTCCAAAAATGTGGGTTTGTCGTAATTGTGGTCATATTCATTATGGCGAAGAGGCACCAGCTATTTGTCCAGTTTGTGCACACCCAAAAGCTTATTTTGAATTAAAGGCTGAAAATTATTAATGAGTAAATATAAGTGTAAACTATGTGGTCATATTTATGACGAGGCTGTGGAAAAGGTAAAATTTGAAGATTTACCTGATGATTGGAAGTGCCCAATGTGCGGGGCTCCTAAGTATTTATTTGAAAAATTGGTAGAAGAAGAAAGTCCATTAGTTAAAGAAGAGCTTAAAGTTTTAAAACAAAAAACTTCAGAAAATAAATTAGAAAATTACTTGAAAGAGTATGAACGTGATAGTGATGTTGCTGAAAGTCATATGAAAGATATTCATCAGATGGCTAAAACTGGAGAAATGATTATGTCAGCTATGGGGACTACTCTGAAAATGCCTAATTTTGACGATGTTCTTATAATGGGGGCACAGCTTAACCCAATGCCACTTATGGAAGAAGACGATGTTAGTTTAGAAACTGTAATTGGCAAAAAGGCTCAAAAGCCTTTAGTTATTGCAAGCCCAATTATTATTTCACATATGTCTTTTGGTGCTTTATCAGCGAAAGCTAAAGAAGCTTTAGCTCTTGGTAGTAGTAGAGTTCAAACAGCTATGTCGAGTGGTGAAGGTGGTATTTTACCGGAAGAATTTGATAAAGCTTATAAATATATTTTTGAATATGTGCCTAATAAATACAGTGTCAATGATGATGTTTTGAAAAAAGTTGATGCGGTTGAAATTAAAATTGGGCAAGGAACTAAGCCAGGGATGGGCGGAATGCTACCGGGGGCCAAAGTAACTGAAAAGATTGCTGAAGTTCGTGGAAAAAAAGTTGGAGAAGATATTGTTAGCCCATCCAGATTTGAAGAGATTAATTCAAAAGAAGATTTGAAAGATTTGGTTTCTAGTTTACGTGAAAAATCTGGTGGTAGACCTATTGGGATTAAACTTGCAGCTGGCAGAATCGAGGATGATTTAGAAGTAGCCTGTTTTGCAGATCCAGACTTTATTACTATTGATGGCCGCGGTGGAGCAACAGGGGCTAGCCCTAAATTTGTTAGGGATGCGACATCAGTACCAACAATTTACGCTTTACATAGAGCTCGTAAATATCTAGACAAGCATGGCAAGGATATTGATTTAATTATTACAGGAGGTTTACGTACTTCATCTGATTTTGCGAAGGCTTTAGCGATGGGAGCTGATGCGGTTGCAATTGCTACTGCAGCAATGATGGCTATTGCATGTCAACAGTATCGTATTTGCAATAATGGAATGTGTCCAGTTGGGGTAGCCACACAGGATAATGAGCTGATTAGCCGTTTAAACGTGGAGAGTAGTGCGAAAAGATTGGAAAATTATCTTAATGTTGTCAATGAGGAACTAAAAGTTTTTGGAAGAATTACAGGCCATAATAATGTTCACGATCTTAATTTAAATGATATTAGAACTATAAACCGCGAAATATCGAAGTATACAGATATTAAACATGTGTAAGTAGACATTGACGTCTACTTTTTGTGAAATAATTAGAAAACGATTAATTGATTTTGATGTTACATTTATAAATTTTAGATTAACAGAGTTTTATACTGTAAAGATTTAGCACTAATACCAAAAACAAATTATTTGTTGTTAAAATTATTATTTTAATTGTTATTATACTTGACTTGAAGTGGTGTTTAAAAGTTAAAATGAAAGAAATATATGTATTGTTTGGTAATGGAAAGAAATATAAATGATAAGAAAGAAGCTTTTAATAGTTATGGGAATGTTGTTGTTACTTACAATTAGCGTTATATTCTTTTTTTTAATAATTAGGAGAAAAATATGGAAATGAGGTGGAGGCTGGAAGGGATATTAAAGATTCTGGTATTTCATGTGAGGAAATTTTTGTTATTGCTAAGTTATCTTCTAGCCAGTTTCAAGAATCTGAAATGGCTAAAATTAATGCTTTAGATCGTGATGAAAAACATGACTGGTAATAATGATTTAGTGTGGTTTCACATACGCGATATTCGGGTGTTCCACAATTCTTAAATGACCCACTATAATCTGGTAGGGTCTGTTATTAAATTCGCAAGATCAATTAATTTTGGCCCTGAGTTCATCACTCATATTGATTTTCTTTTTTATGGTTCTAATCATATCACTTCACACCTTTCTTTGTAATAACGCATAAAAAAATCAATCATATTTTAGATTGATTTAATTATTAACGTCACTTAGTGTGACGATTTTACCTTTTGGAGCGAGTATCGTAGTTATTTACAACTTTTTTCCAAATAACTGATATATATCAATCACTATATACACTATAACATATTTTTTCACTTTTTGATTAAAATATTTAAGCCATCCTAGTTTTGTAAATTGTTCTCAAAGATTTAGTATGACCTTTTTTGATTTCTTTTGTTCCAAATTCTTCTTCAAGGCATAAGATACTACTTTTATATCTTTTATAAGCAAATTCAAAATCTCCCATTTCAATTGCTTTCACGCATGGAGCAATAACAATCTCATATATATAATTAAAAATATTTTCATTATTTTCTAACCTTTCTATATTGTCAACGATAGTAGGTGCGATTTCGTAATAGTGTTCTATATCACTTTTTGATACAAACTTATCTCTAAACCATCTTAACATACTTAATTCATAGCAATTATCATCAAATTCTTCTAGGTAATGACGCATGCAAGCAGAAGTTAAATAACATTGTGTATTTGTAACTTCTTTTTGACCGTTTGTAGTATCAACAATGTTTCCTTTTCCTGTTTGAGTGTCGATATTAATGTGTATTGATTTATGTTCTTCTTTGGGGTCACCTGTATAAATATCTATATGGTCTTTTCCTCTTTTGTCTGTGTGTACTTTTATTTTTTTATCACTCATCTATCTTCTCTCCTAACATTTCTTTTTCCCAATATTCTTCTAATTCACCAAAATCATATGATAATCTTTCTGAATAATTTTTTTCTATTGGTTCGGTAGCAACATACTGTGCAAAAAAATCAGTGATTTCTAATTCTAGCTCTTTTAATTCTTCTGGGTTTATGCTTTTCAATGATTTGGTTTTATTATAAGAACTATACCATTTTTTTACCTTATCTTTAACTTGATTTAGATTATATTTATCACTATAAAAATCATTGTTTAAGATAATATCTATGTTTTGAAAAACACCTTCAAAATATGAACTAATGCTTCTTTTGTTATCCATCTATTTTCTCCTTTCTTTTTGTAAATTAAAAGGTGACAAGAACAGAATTGCCACCAATATTTAATGTGAAAGTGAATAATGCTTTTAGTAGCAAAATTTTTTTCTTCCTAATAATTTTATAGTTATAGTATCACTATTTAGTATAAAATGCAATATAATTGTGAAAACTTACAAAAAAATCAATCCTTTCGGATTGAGTATATATCAAGTTCAAACATAATAGTTCGAACAGAAACGTCACTGGAGCGAATCACATACAAGTTACGAACTTTGTTCTCTTTCTGTATATAATTATATATTATTTTATTATTATTTACAATATTTTTAATTTATTTTCCATAAATTTATTATATCTGCATTATCGCTATTTGGTGA
>CALVRM010000045.1 GCA_944358695.1 uncultured Bacilli bacterium
AAATATTCCCATTTTATTGCCAGAGTTTTCTTAATTAAGGGTATTATAAAAGGATGATTTTCTTCATCCTTCATTATAGTTACATTTATCAAATTAATGTTCACCAACACTATTTGACAAAGAACCAAATACAAGTTTACGCTTGTTTAGCTAATTTTCTTGATCCAACTATTAAAGCGCCAAATCCACAAATAGCTAAAGCAATATATATCATAATACCATCGGCAGTTTCTGGATTTTTAATTTCTTCTTTTTTAGGAGTATCAGTAGTAGGTTCATCTGTTGGAATAGGTGCAGCAACATGTTCAGTACCATCAACTTCAACAGTAGTACCTTCATTTAAAGTATTTGAAGCAGCAATTTGTTTTCCATCAGCATCATTGATAGCAACAACATCACCAACTAATACTGCTTTATTAACAGTAGTAGCTGTATTTTCTACTACAAATTTATCAACTTGATCATTATCAATATATAAAGCATCTGTTTGTTTAGTTGTATCAATAGTACCATCCATAACTAATGCAGGTTCACCTGTAACATTAAGTCCTTTACCAAATTCAATTCCTGCTTTATTACCTTCTAGAGTTACATCTTTAACAGTAACCGTTCCACCATTAATTAAAACAGCACCAAAATTACAATTTTGGATAGTAACGCCATCTAAAACAACTTTACCACCGTCGTAAGCTTGTACTCCATACTTTGGTGAATCTTTTAAAATAATATTTTCCAAAGTTAAAGTCGCACTATTAAGAGCTGAAATGATAGTTCTGTTTCCTCCTCCGGCAGCAATTGTACTTGTAATGGTATTACCATTACCTTTAATAGTTACATCTTTACTTACAATAAGTGGAGTTGTAACCGTAATTGAACTTGTAAGCTCAATTTCTCCTCCTGCTTCTAATGCAGCTGTTAATTCTGCTTCATTAGCTACTCCAGTTGCCGCGTTAGCTCCAGTAAATGGAATACACATAACACAAAATAATACTACTCCTAACACGTATTTTAATCCTTTAGGCATCTTCGCACCTTCCTTTCATAAATTACTAAATAAGCATTTAGTAGCCTTATTATAACACACTCAAATACTAATATTTCACCAAAAATTCACATTTGAACAAAATAAAGAAAATTTTACATCGTACTTAACACTATCTAGATTAAACCATAGCCAATCCTTACCAAAAGCTAATTAAATATGATATAATTTTAACTAGTAAATTATAGAAAGGAATTTAGCCATGGAGTCAAGAATATCCTATCACAAAAGAAAACGAAAAAAAAGGCGAATTAAAAAAAGCGTTTATATTATTATTTTGATTGTCGGTATTGCCCTTTTAATTTTTAGCCTTTTAAAAATATTTATTTGGAATAAAGATAACAGTGACATCAACCAACTTCAAAAAGATATCACCGATAACAACGTTAAAGAAGTTAAAGCCGATGAAAGCAAATCTAATAATATTAATCCGCCTGAAGATAAAAGCGACGATTACTGGGACTATATAAAAATGGATATGCTAAGTGTTGACTTTAACGAACTAAAAAAGAAAAACGCTGACACAGTTGGCTGGATCAAAGTAAATGGTACTAATATTAATTATCCAGTAGTCCAAACTAATAACAACGATTATTACTTAAATCACGCTTACGATAAAAGTAAAAATAGCGCCGGCTGGATTTTCGCTGATTATCGCAACAACATGACTAATTTTGATAAAAATACCATCATTTACGGTCATGGAAGATTAAACAATACTATGTTTGGTAGTTTAAAAAATATTTTAAATAGCAAATGGTATAATAATAAAAATAACTACATTATTAAATTTTCTACACCAACCGAAAATACTTTATGGCAGGTATTTAGTGTTTACAGTATTAAAGCCGAAAGCTATTACATAACTACGAATTTCTCCTCAAATCAAGAATACGATAATTTTTTGCAAACCTTAAAAAATCGAAGTAAAAAAGATTTCAGTGCCACAGTAAACACTAAAGATAAAATAATCACCCTTTCAACTTGTAAAGATGTCGCCGGAACTGAAAGAGTTGTTATGCATGCTAAACTGATAAAAGCTGAAAAAAGATAACAAAAGAGCAATCTCAAATCGCTCTTTTTTATAACACGTTTTAACTTCAATTTATAATATTTACTGTATAAAAACTACTCACAGCTGCCATTTACACTATGCATATACAGCTTTAACGCTTCTTTTCCTTCTTTATTATCTTTAGCACTTGTAAAATACTCACCATTGATCTCATCAATAGTTGCTTGATCCATTTTAGTGCCATCAAAAACATAACTAGACACAATTCCATTTTTTAAAGTAAAAATGGCCTCTTTACCTCCGATTTTACAAGTAACCTCCTCACCAGAGTCACATCCAGTTAATAAAATCAAACAACCTCCTAATACTAATAATCCTTTTTTCATTCTATACTCCCTTTCTTACATTAAAGGCGCAAATGCCATTAAAATTTGTCTTTTAAGATTTTGAAACCTACTTAATTTATCTTGTTTACTAATACAAACTTCTTCAGATTTTTGTAAAGTCTCCATATAATCCTTTTTAATATCTTTAATTATTGAAGCCTTATATAGCCATACACCATTTTCAAAATGTAAATACAAGCTTCGATAATCTAAATTTACCGTTCCTACGGTTACATACTCATCATCAACAATGAATGTTTTAGCATGGATAAATCCCGGTGTATACTCATATATTCTAACCCCACTTTCCATTAATTGATTATAGTAAGCCTTTGTAACTTCATTAATAATCTTTTTATCGGGAATTGCCGGTGTAATTATTCGTACATCAATTCCACTTTTAGCTGCCACACATAAGGCTGTCATCATTTCATTATCAATAATTAAATACGGTGTTGTTATATAAATATACTTATTAGCTTTATTTATCATATTAAGATAAATAGTTTCTCCAGTCGCTTCGTGATCCCACGGATTATCGCAATACGGAATTGCATAACCGTCTGTTTTAACTTTAGCTAAATCACTAGCCGTAGCTTTGTACCCTTTATAACTGTATTTTGAACCACGCACAAAATCCCATAATGTCATAAACATAACCGCCATATTCCAAACAGCTTCACCCTTAAGCATAATTCCGTTGTCTTTCCAATGACCATATTTAATTTTCTCATTAATATACTCATCCGCTAAATTAATGCCTCCGGTAAAAGCAATATAACCATCAATAATCGCCATTTTTCGGTGATCACGATTATTAAATTTTGACCGAATAATGGGAACAAATTTATTAAAAGTACAAGCTTTTATTCCATAACTTTCAAGCACTTTATAATAATTATTAGGCAATGTCATAATACACCCTAAATCATCATACATCATTCTAACTTCCACGCCTTCTTTAACTTTTTCCTTTAAGACGGCTAAAATGTTATTCCACATTGTTCCTGCTTCCACGATAAAATATTCAAGGAAAATATATCTTTTGGCCCTTTTTAATTCTTCAAGTAGCCTTTTATAGTATTCCTCACCAACCTTAAAATATTCATACTCCGTGTTTTGACACACCGGCGATAAAGAATACCTAGTAATATATTGGGCTTGATTATAGGCCGTTAAACTATCTCTTTTTAAATTATCAATTACTACTTCGTCCTGTGAGATATTTTTTATTTGGTGATTATAAATTTCTTTTAATTTCATTTTTTCTCTTTTGCTTAATTGATTACCACTAAATAATAAATAGATTAAAAGACCAATTACCGGCAATATTAAAATAACCATAATCCATGCAATCTTATATCCTGGATTAGTTTTTCCATTAATAATAAATATCGACAATAAAATTCCTAAAACATAACTTCCGATATAAAAATATATAAAATAATCAATGTTAAACTTCCAAACCATTGAAATTATAAATACCACTTCTAAAAAGATTAAAAAGGCTATCACAAAAACCCTATGTGTAATAAAATTAAATATTTTTTTTAACCCTATCATCTCCATCACCACTCTTTTATCCAATTATATCCCATTTAATCTAATTATACAATATATAGTACAATTTGACACTACAATAAAAAATATATATACTAATAACGATATAGAAGTAAGTTTTATTAAAAATCTTACCATATTTTGTTATATAAGGTGGTAGTATGGAAACAAAAAAAGAAGTTTTTGCTTATGGCATATGTTTCAAAAAAATATTTTGGATTTTTATTTTTGGATGTCTCTTTGGTTGCGTTATGGAAATGGTTATCCACTTTATAAAATATAATACTTGGGTCTCAAGAAGTGCTCTTGTTTATGGCCCATTAAATCCCGTTTATGGTATAGGATGCGCCCTTTTTACAATTTTTCTTTGTAAGCAGAAAAAAGCCATTTGGATTTTTATTGGTGGAGCCTTTTTAGGTGGAGGCGTAGAATATATTTGTTCTTTAACCCAAGAATTAATTTTTAACGCCGTATCTTGGGATTACAGTAACCATTTTCTCAACTTAGGTGGTAGAACAAGTTTATTCTATATGGTCTGCTGGGGATTTTTAGCTTTATTCTACGTTAAAATCGTTTACCCCCTTTTATCAAAATGGATTGAAAAAATACCTATTAAAACTGGTAATATTATTACAATTATCGCGATTATATTCATTATTATCGATTGTATAATTTCAATTATCGCTTGCTATCGATGGGAAGAAAGAAAGCAAGCAAAGCCAGCTAATAATTCGGTTGATATCTTTTTAGACAAAGCGTACCCTGATAATCGCCTGTCAGAAATATATGAAAACGCTAAAAATGTTTAGTAAATTCCTAAACATTTTTTTGATCAAAAATCTAATTATATTAAGCTAAGTCGGTAAATCGCTATATTTTTCTGCTAGGGTAATCTTAATTTTATCATTTTCGTTTACCTCTTTGCCGGCTTCTATACTTTGGTCAGTAACATAACCATAGCCATCAATCTCATAATTATAACCTAGCGCATTCATTAAATAAATAATCTCCGATCTCGAATATCCCTTTAAATCTGGCATTTTATTTTTATCGCCATTTGTAATAAGAAAAACTTTATCATAAGATAAAACCGTTTCGCCTTTAAGCGGATATTGGTTTATCACTTTATCACCACTACCAATAACTATCGGTGTTATTTTACTAGCCGATAATTCTTTCTTAACTTCTTCTGTTTTTCTGTTAATATAAGAAGATAACTCTAACGAAGTAACTGTACTATCACTTGTTACCGTTGAGAACATATTCCTATACTTAGCAATATTCTTCATCATATTATTTACCGCATCACTAACAACAACTGTGGCTCCAACATTTGGCTTTTTAACTGCCGCATAAATTATTATCTCCGGATCATCATTGGGATACATTCCCGAGAATGAATAAACATAAGCATTTTCACCTTTTAAATAACCGCCTTGAGGACTAGCAATTTGAGCAGTTCCGGTTTTTCCAATAACATCAAAGCCATCAATCTTATAGCGTCTTCCAGTCGCTTGAGGATCATCACTATTAACAACGTTATACATTAGTTGCTTAATTTTATCAATTGTATTTTGGCTAACTACTCTTTCAGATTCTTCAACCTTACGTTTATATGTTGTCTTTCCGGTATTTGGATTGACAATCTTAGATACCACGTGTGGTGTTAAAGCCTTACCATTATTAGCAATAATACTGAGTGCTTTAAGGTGCTGAACAACAGTTGTATTAATACCTTGACCAAAAGCTGCATTAGCCACTTCAACCGGATACTTAAAACCTAATTTCCCCGCGTTCTCCCTTGCTAAGTCAACTCCCGTGGTCTTCCCAAATCCATATTTAGTTAAACAATCACGTAAATCATTTTTATCGATAAATTTACCAATCATACTAGATACCCCAACATTGCTAGAATACTCAAAACCTTTGTCGAAGTTAATGGTGCCCCAACCAGTATTATTCCAATCCTTGATTGTGGCATCGGCTATTTCAATACTTCCTGATTTAAATGTATCACTTCCATTATAAGTACCTTTTTCAATCGCACACATATAAGTATAAATTTTCATCGTACTACCAGGCTCAAAAGCATTAGACACTAACAAATTTTCATAGCTAGTAATATTTCGCGTATTAGGATTAAAAGATGGCGTAGAAGCACTAGCTAAAATATCACCTGTTTTCGCATCCATTACTGAAATAATCGACCATTCAGGTTCATACTTTTCATCAATGGCTTTAACTTCAGTTTCAGCAAATCTCTGAATATTAGAATCAATAGTTAAATAAATATTACTACCATCAATTGCATCAATTCTTGTTTCGGCTGTATCAGGAATTTTATAACCAAATCTATCTTGCTGATACTGCAAATAACCGTCAGTACCTTTCAACAAATCATTGTACTTAGCTTCAATCCCTAGCTCACCATCAATCGAGGTTACGACTTTTCCATCCTTATCTTTTTTTTCGTTGGTTTTCGCATAGCCTAATATATAAGAGGCAAAATCTCCATTAGGATAATAACGTTTATAGTTCTCATCAAAATCTATCCCTGGTAAATTTAAATCTTCAACCTCGCTCTTCTTCAGCTCGGTAATATTTTTCCCCGCGGTCCCTAATTCAATTTGATATTTTTTTTCTTCCTTTCCTTTTTCAAAACGCTTCTTTAAATCTTCAGCATCGGTATCTAAAACTTTTGCTAATGCCTCGGCCGTCGCCTCAATATCTTTGACATAATTGATTTTACTTCCTGTGCTCCTACTTTCATCTAAATAAGCAATAATTGTATATGACGTCACATTGTGAGCCAAAACATTGCCACTCATATCGTAAATTGTGCCGCGACTAGCCGTCAATGTTTTCGCAACCGTATTACGATTCGCAGCAAATTTTTGAATATTATGTCCGTTAACAGTAGGTGATAAAGCTAAATAACAATATCTAGCGAACAAAATAATAAGACATAGAAAAAAAACAAAAAAGACTTTTTTGGGCAACTTCCAATTATTTCTTCCTTGCTTTTTATTTTTCACATTAACACCTCATTTATTCACCAACAACTATTATATTATCATTGTTATATGCTAATCCCATTTCTTTAACAACACCCTTAACATTTTCAAAAGATGTAAGTTCATTTACTTTCATTGTCAAACTTTCGTTTTTCTTTTCCTGGGTATCAATATTATATTTAATCTCTTCGATACTCATTTTAAGCTCACTAATAGAAGCTCCGCAAAAAGTCTTAATTCCAAGTGAAAATATCGCAGCAAAAATAATAACTACATAAAGTAATCTTTCCCCTTTAGTTATTCTCGCTTTTTTTACTTTCTTTTTTGCCATAGCCTAGCCTCTTTCTATTACTCGAAGTCTCGCACTTCTTGCTCTGGGATTTTTCAAAATTTCAGTTTTTGATGGTGATACATTAGCAATCACCTTAAACTTAGGTTTATATTCTTCAGGAATAATTGGTAACTTTTGCAGTTCCTTAGGAACTGAACTTACCTCATTAAACATCTGTTTACAAATTCTATCTTCTAAGGAGTGAAATGTAATAACGCACACCCTACCTCCTGTTTGTATTAAAGATAAGGCCGCTTCCAAAGCCACTTTAAAAACTTCTAATTCATTATTAACTTCAATTCTAATCGCCTGAAAAACTTTGCGTGCCGGATGTCCTTGGCGACGATATTTTTCAGGCACACTATTTTTAATAATTTCAGCCAACTCCAAAGTCGTTTCGATTTGTTTATTTTCTCGGTATTTAATTATAGCTCTAGCAATACTTCCAGAATGTTTTTCCTCACCATATTTATAAAAAATATCAATCAATTGTTCATAAGAATAAGTATTAACAACATCATAAGCTGACAATTTATCATCTTGATTCATTCGCATATCTAAAGGCGCATCTTTGTGAAAACTAAAGCCCCTTTCCGCATTATCAAGCTGTGGTGAAGAAACTCCAAGATCAAATAAAATACCATCAACTTTTTTAGTTCTTTTCAAAACTTCTTCTTTTATATTTTTGAAATTAGTATTTATAATTTCAAAATTTAAACCAACCTCTTCTAACTTCTTTTGCGCTTCTGTTATTGCTTCCTTATCTTGATCAAAAGCATAGAGAAAACCTTTGGGTATTTTTTTTAAAATATTGCTGCTATGTCCACCATATCCTAAAGTACAATCAACAATAATACTGTCTTCTTTTAAATTTAAATATTCAAGACTTTCGTTTAGTAAAACACTTGTATGCATAAATCCTCCTAAACATTTAAACTACTAGCAAATAAATCATCAGCAATATCAGATAAGCTATCTTCATTTTCAACAATAAAAGTGTTCCATCTTTCGGCACTCCAAATTTCTAAGCGATTGCCTACACCAATAACTACACAATCCTTTTTTAAATCAGCGTACTTCATTAGTGGTGAGGAAATATTAATTCTACCCTGCTTATCAAAATCCTGATTAACTGCTCCAGATAGAAAAAATCTCATAAAATTACGGGCTTCTTTTACGTTTGGGAGTTGCTGATATTGAGTAACAATTTCATTCCACACGTTTTTAGGATAAACAAATAGACACCCATCTAAACCGCGAGTTACTACAAAATTCTCTCCCAATTCATATCTTATTTTTGATGGAATAGTTAAACGTCCTTTATCATCTATCGTATGATGATATTCACCCATGAACATAAAATCACCCACTTTCCCCCACATCTTAACACTGTATACCACTATTCTACTATCCAAATGTTATTTTGTAAAGCATTTTATAAATAAATTTCCGCTTTTTTTATCGAATTTTACAGTAAAAGTTCCCAAAACACAAATAAAATTACAAACTAAACTGATAAAAAATATAATCATTATTAACAATTCCTCAATTAAATCATACTCGCTGTTAGTTAAATTTCCTTTTTAAAAAATTTCGCCAAACGCGAAATTTCTATATACTTTAATATAACCTTCATTATCTTATCACTTAAATAAAACGATCTGCCTTCAGCAAAATTTGTAAAAGAAATATTAACTAAAGAGTACTTCAAAAAAGAAGTCCATGGACTTCCCTTTTTTAATAAAAAATACAAGAACCCAATAAAATAGCAAGTAAGATATATAATACTAATATAATTAAATATCCACAGCTATTAGTTCTTTGACCGCATTGGTCTTCACATGGGTTACCACAGTGGTGCCCACATGTTTTTTCATTATTGCAAGCCATAAGTACCCCCTTCTAGAGGCTTAAATCCAAGCCCCAAGTATGATTATTAAAAGAATAAATAATACTAAAACGATTGCAGCTGCACTTGTTCCTGTGTTACACATATAAATCATCCTCCTTTTTGTCTTTTCACATTATTTTATGGAAAACACCGATTTGTGTGAGTACTAATATCAAAAATAATGAAAAAATATTGTTTTTTATTAGGAAATTTGCTATTATTATTATGTATGAAAGATATCCATACACATGAAAGGAAGAACAAACGTGAAAAAAACATTATTAACCTTAGGAGTGTGTATCCTAGTAATTGGTCTAGCAGGTTGTGGAAAAACTCCAACTTTAAAAGATGGAAAAGAGGTTGTTGCTTCAATCGATGGAAAAAAATACACTGCTGAAGACTTATATGAAAAATTAAAAGAACAAGGCGGCGAGACAACATTAATCAACATGATTGATGAATACATTATTAACAAAGAAGTAGAAACTGATGAAGATGCTAAAACTTATGCCGAATCACAAATAGAATCATATAAATCATCATATAAAAGCTACGGCAAAGACTTTAACGAAGCTCTAACTGAAGCTGGTTACAAAGATGAAGATGCTTTTAAAGACGCTTTGATCTTAGATTATAAAAAACAAACAATTACTGAAAACTATGTCAAAGGTCAACTTACCGACTCAGAAATCGAAAAATACTATGAAGATAAAATATTTGGAGATATAGAAGCTAAACATATTTTAATTTCTGCCGACGTTAATGATGATATGTCTGATGAAGAAAAAGAAGAAGCCGAAAAAAAAGCTAAAGAAAAAGCTGAAAAAATAATTAAAAAACTAGACAAAGGTGAAGATTTTGAAAAATTAGCAAAAGAAAACTCAGATGATAAAGGAACTGCTTCAAAAGGTGGTAAATTAACTGTAACTTATGGAGAAGTTGTTGATGAGTTTTGGAACGCTACTGTCGATTTAAAAGACAAATCTTATACTAAAGAGCCTGTAAAATCTGAATATGGATACCATATTATTTATCGAATAAGTCAAAAAGAAAAACCAAAATTAAACGCCGTTAAAGATGACATTATCGATAAATTAGTAACAGAAAAAATTCAAAATGATGATACTCTTCAAACTGAAGCGCTTGTAGAGCTTCGTGAAAAGTATAATATGAAAATTAACGATAATGACATCAAAAAGTCATATAATGAAGCAACAAAAGAAGCACTAGCTAAAAATACAGACGAAAACAGTTCCAATTAGAACTGTTTTTTGTTAATAAATTCATTTATTTCTTCTAAACTATACCCTTTACTATAAAGTTTATTTCTAACTCTAAAACACAATTCATCTCCACTATATTTCAAAGAATATTTTTTATATAGCTTTTCCATTTCTTTCAACATGAACTCATTATCTAAAGTAATATGTGATAAATTCCTATTAATATCAGATTTTTCATAGCCTAAATTAACAAGATATATCATAAGCTTTTGTTTCAAAACAAATCCCGAATACTTTTTATTAGCTTTTGCCTTTTTAGTAATAATTTTTTCTAACCGCTCATCGATAATTTCACATGGGATATCAATCACTTTGCTAATAACCGATGAGTCTATATGATGAGCCTCCAAATCGTTAGCAATTTTCAATGGGCCATCTAATGACAAATTAATTTTATCGTTTGCATATGCTCTTGCAAAATTATAGTCATTAATCAAACCAATTCTTTTTAAATTTTCAATTATTTTGACCTTATCATTATTATCAACCCGTACCTTATCCAAATAAACATTGATCTCGTGTTCACTACGCAATCTTCTACTAATCATTTTTAATACCTTATTATATATGTCATAATAAGTTGTATCAGTATTGATTTTATTCAATAAATTTGCATCAATATTTTTATCAAATAACAAATTATTTTTTAATATAACCTCATCAAAAGTATCTATAATTTCTCCATTATCTAATGTAATTCTATATTTATATCCTCTTTTTTTTATTTTTTCAATCTTCATATTATCACCAAACACATTATAGCAAACATTTGTTTTTACTGCAATAAAAAAAGAGCTACTATTCTTTAATATGAATTAAATTCTTAGATATTTCTTCAAGTGCTCTTCCTAAATCTTTATTTGATCTATATTCATTTTCTTTCATTTGATAATGGCGTGTTTCTTCCATTTCTTTAGATCTTTTAGCAACAATATTGACAAGTAAGTATTTGGAACCAACCTGTCCTAATAACTTATCAATTGAAGGATATAACATTGTGTATCACTCTCCTATTATTGATAATATAACAATTGACCACTAAATACAACTAATATATCAAAATTTGACATTATTTAACATCTTCCTTAGCCCATCTAAAATACAAACCATTGCCCAAGTATCTTGCTTACAATATTCAATTAACTTCTGATACTTATGCTTATACTCTTCTTCTGGTAATTTGGGAAAGTTTGCATAAGTAACTAAAGCTTCAACTCCATTTCCAATCTCCATACCTTGATATGTTAAATTTGAAAATAATGGCAAGATCTTTTTTATTGAAAAAGAACCATCCATATCCCCATGATAATAATTAAACATTGCAGCCCTATCCTTTTCATAACCAAGCTTTTCATACATAGGTGATTTCGTCTTAACTAAATTCATCAAATCGAAAATCATATTTCTAATATGCATTAGTTTATCTTTATATTCGGGAAATAGAAGCGCTAATTCTTTGATTCTCGTTTTTTCAAAAGACTCATTATAAACTAAAACAGTTCCGGTATCCCCAATACATTCACAAAGTTTCTCAATTAATTCTTTACGATGGTCGTTATGATCTTTAGCTAAATACTCAAAATGATCCTTATCCTTATCACATATTCCAGGCGCTTTTTCAATGTGTAAAGAAAACTGAAATACTGACTGTGTATAGCAACGCTCACCGGCATACCTTGGCAATGGACACGGAAATGTTTCAAAATCTAAATGATAAATTGGATATTCTATCTGCTTAAGGCCATCGATAATTTTTTCTTTATCAAAATAAGGTTCTTGCAATTCTACAACCCTTCTTTGAATAACGTTTTTCTTTCTATTTAAAAATTCTATTGGAATATCAAGCATACTAACCTTACCCTCGTTAATCAAATCAAAACGATCATACTTTTTACCATTACTATTCTTAAATCCATGGTGACCATCTAAATAAGCCATAATTGAGTTTTTCTTTGGCAAAATTTCCCAGCAAATTTTCGTATATTTACACTTCGTAGTTTTATTTTTTTCACAATAATCGCCTAGTGGACAAGCATCAACTTTTAAATCTTCAATATATCCTTGTACCCGTTTTCGATCTAAATCAATCATATCTATATAAGCACCAGTAACACTTGTCAAATCAATAAAAGAAATAATTTCATTACCATTAATATCGGTTTCATATAAAGGCTCACCGCAATCATATTTACCACTAAATACATAATCGCTATTTAAAACAGCTAAATAGTACTTAACTTTATCTAATTTTTCGCTCTCACCATTTTTTCGTAAATCATTTTCAATAATATACCTTTGAACAGCCAAGTCATAAACATAATGACCTACTCCACTAAATTTATTAAATAATTTAGCTTTTTGTTGCTCGTATTTTTTTAATGGCATATAATCTTCAATATTAACATTTAAATCTTCAAGTAAATGGTATATACCTTTACTATCTTTACCAAAAATAGAATTTAGCTTAATACGTCCAGTGCCCGCTTTAACTTTAACCCCTAATTCTAAATATTTCTTAGTTGTTGTCGCCTTAGCCTCGATAATATTAAATGCCTCATCATTTTCATTATAAATATCAACATAGCACAAATATCTAATATTATTAATAAGGCAATCAAAACTTTCCTGTTCTAAAGTGGTTTTGGAATATTTAAAAGTCCCTGAAAAATATTTTGGCGCTAAAATACCGGCTAATAACTCGACCTGATTATAATATGGCAGCATAACCTCCAGGTGTTCATTCTTTACATCAATTAAATCATCATCGCCATCATACATATCCCCAAGAATCTCTCTAATATATTCTTCCTCTTCTTCTTTTCTATACTCGGCCAAAGTTACCATGCTTTGTAACTTTTCCAATTTTAAATCTTCCAAAGCAACATACCTTGGACAGCGACTATAATTTATAAAATTCGTCTTTGTTATTGCCATATTAACCACCCCGTAATTATTATAACACAATTACAAGTCTAAATAAAAAAACAAAAGCTATTTTAAATTAGCCATTGTTTTTACAAACGAAGTATATATTAATTTCAAATAGTCATTTTTTTGAAGTTTATTAATCCACTTTTTAGGAATGTCTCCATAACCATAAATGATCCCAGCCAACGCTCCAGTCAAAGCACCAATCGTATCAGTATCTTCACCTAAATTAATTGCCCCAATTACTGCTTGCATATATCCATCAGTGTTATTAATACACCAAATAACCGCTTCCAAAGTATGAACAACATATCCTGAAGAAGATATAGTTTCAAGCGAATAATTAGTAATATCATCAAACAGTATTCTACGATAAGCCTTTAAACTTTCATCAGAAAAAGCAGAATAGTCAAGTTGTTTAATTTTCTCATAGCAAACCATCTTATCCAATCCATCTAATAAAAACATTACATATCTAACATATATATAACAGCCTAAACAGCTAATCTCATGTGCATGTGTTAACGATGAAACATCACACACCAGATCAATTATTTCTACTTCTGAAAGCTTTTTAGTCTGAGCATAAAAAGCAATCGGTAATATTCTCATTAAAGAACCATTGCCATTATAATTTATTCCCTCAAGACCAGATTCTAATGGACTTTTACCAGATTGATAGCGATTAATTGCTTTTAAGGTTGTTCGGCCAACATCAAACACAAAACCAAGCGCAGTATATTTAGAAAAACTTATCCATTCCAAAAACTTATCCATCATGTCTTTATAGTCAATTCCATTACAAGCCGAAATCGAATCTATTGTAGCAATCATCATTGAACTATCATCTGACCATGAACCTGCTGGAACATCATAACTTCCATACCCCAGCATCTTAGTTACTGGATGAGTCATTAAAACTTCTCTTTTAGTAAATTCTAAAGGAACGCCTAAAGCATCACCAACTAAAAAACCATAATACGCCGCTTTAAATTGTTTCAATATATCACCTATTCTATTTGCGATTTAAAAATATAGCTAAAAGCTATACTAAATCATTATTATCAAAGCCATGCACACAAAGTTCAGCTACCGTAGAATAAATAGTCTTATTTTCATTTATGCTATAAATGGTAATTGGCATATCATGATCACAATAATCATACAAAGCTTGGCGGCAGATAAAACAAGGAAAAACTATCTCCCCAGATGCCGCTAACAAATAAAGTCTTTTAAAATCGCCCTTTTTATAACCTGAAGTAATAGCACTATATAAAGCATTACGCTCCGCACAAATTCCCGCAGCTGGCGAAGAGGTTTCAACATTAACTCCGGCATAAAGCTTTCCATCACTACACTCTACAATTGCGGCAACTGGATAATTATAATATAGACTCTTTGAATTCTCAATTAATTTTAACAATTTACCTTTAATCAATTCCTCATCCATATAACCACCTCTACTTAATTATTCCGTATATTAATTTAGGCCTTGCAACCTCTATGTCACTAAACTCAAAACAGCTTAGAACATCTTCTTCCATTATTTCTTTTTCATTGTAATAAACACTAATTAAATTCTCGCCCTTAATAACTTTATCGGCCACCTTTTTGTGCAAAACCAGTCCAACCGTTGGATCAATATCATCTTCTTTTCTAAGGCGACCAGCGCCTAACTTACGCGCTAATTCACCAATTTTCAAAGTATCGATCGACTTAACATATCCGTCTTGTGGAGCTTTAACCTCTAAAACATTTTTAGCTTTCTTAATGTCATTAATATCACCGTGTTGACATTTTACAAGTTCTTCAAATTTATCATATCCAATCCCACTTTTCAAAGCATTTTCTACATACTCAATTGCTTCTTCCATCGGTATATCTTTCTCCAGCGAAAGCATAATAGAACCCAAATTAATAACTAGCTCATTTAAATCAGTCGGCCCATGCCCTTTTAATGTATCAATGCTTTCTAAAACCTCCACCGCATTACCAACTGCATAACCAAGTGGTTCATCCATATTAGTTAAAACACATATGGTTTCTTTCCCATTTAAATGACCAATTTTAACCATAATACGTGCTAACTCCTCAGCTTCTTCTATTGTTGTTACTAAAGCTCCGTTACCAACTTTTAAATCTATAACAATTTTTGAAGCACCACTAGCCAATTTTTTACTCATAATACTAGAAGCAATTAATGGAATCGATTTAACCGTACCCGTAGCATCTCTTAAAGCATATATCTGCTTGTCAGCCGGACACAAATTACCCATTTGCCCCACTAAAGCTACACCAATTTCCTTAACTTGTTTTTCTATTTCCTCCAAAGACATTTCAGTTTGAAAACCTGATATAGAACACAATTTATCAATCGTTCCACCAGTATGACCTAAACCACGACCACTCATTTTAGCCACCTTCACACCTAATGCAGCAACTAAAGGCGCTAACACAATTGTCGTTTTATCACCAACACCACCAGTTGAATGTTTATCGATGTTTTCAAAGCTAAATTCTAATTTCTCTCCACTGTTTAACATGACATCAGTTAAATCTATAATTTCTTTATCACTCATCCCATTAATTTCAATTACTTCTAATAAAACACTTATTTGATAATCCGGAATTTCGCCATTGACATATCCCATAATAGCATAATCAATTTCCGCTTTATTAAGTTCGCCACCTTTTTCTTTTTTATCAATAATTTCCAATATATCCATATCATCACCTATTATAATTATATCATAATCAATCATAAAAATAAGTCAATTTGAAAATTGACTTGGTTTTATAAATAAAACGATTTAAATATATGACAAATTATGTAAAAAACTATTTCATTCGTCGATCAATTAACTCCACTGTTCTTTTAGGATCATTATATAATTTTTTATAAAGGCTTTTTTTAGCTTTAAATTCATTAATAATCTCAAGATCCTTTTTAGCAATTTTAGTAATATAAGGTTCCTCACCAGAACTTATAACACTTATTTCTCTACCCACTAGCTCATCTAAAGTCAAATTGAGTTCGTCGGCTAATTTCAAAAAATTCTCCAAAGTTGGCGTTCTATCGCCGCTTTCATACCAGCAAACAGTTACTTTCGAAACCCCTATTCTTTTAGCTAAAGCTTCCTGTGATAAGCCTAAAGACTTTCGAGCTTCATAAATTTTTTCACCACTAACACTGCTCATAATATCACCCCGTTATCTCCTCGTTAACCAAATTATAACAAGAAGAAAACCGCAAAACGCAAACATTCACCAATAGTTAACTAAAGGCGACGACTCCAAGAAGCAATAACATCTTCCATTCTATCTGAGGATAACAACATATACAAATTTTCGTACTCTCTAATCGTACTCAAAATTTCTAAATCTTTACTAGGAATACGAACAATATAATCAGTGTCATCACTAGCAACACCCCTATCGCGACCTAAAATATATTCAGGCGAAACATTGAAAAGATCAGCCATTTTTAAAAAAACATCTAAACTTGGGGATTTTTTCCCTTTTTCAATTTGTGATATTTGCGAAGCAGTAACTCCAACTTCAAGGCCAACAACCTTTTGCGTTAAGCCGGCTTTCAGTCGCTCTTGCTTTAATCTTTCGCCTATCATACTATTCACCCGTTATCCTCTCGTTAACCAAATTATAACAATATACAACAGTCAATGACACAAAATTAACTTTTAGTTATCTTTTTGTTGATTTTAACTTCTAGTTAATATATAATATATATAGGAGGTCGAAAATGAACGAATTAAGGAATATGAGAGAAAAACATAATTTTACATGCAAAGAAATGGCCGATAAATTAAAAATTAGTAAACCATTTTACTGGCAAATCGAAAACAAAAAAAGACGCCTGTCATATAGCATGGCTGTTCAAATAGCAGAAGTATTTAAGACAACACCCGATAAAATTTTTTATACTGAATACAAAAACAAGGACTAATTCCTTGTTTTTGTTACCTTTCAAAATGTTACAACTTATAACCAACTGCTCATTTCAAACCTTGCATATTTTACCCGTCTATAAAGGTTACCTTCAACATTAATAGTTTATTTTCAAAATCACGCATTAAGCAAACAACGCATTTTTTAAACAAAACATAAAATGCATTAGCGAATCATTTTATTTACATCAATAATATCTTATAATTTTAAAGAGTGTGTGCTTTATTTTTTCCCTGATAAAAACGTAACTTTTTCAGCAATAACTTCCGTAATATATTTTACGCCATCCTCAGTTTCATAATTACTAGTTTGTAAACGCCCTTTAACGCCAACTAAATCACCACGTTTACAATATTCGCTAGTACTTTGCGCAACACCTTGCCAAAGTTTACATCCGATAAAATCAGTATCATATTCCCCATTTACGTTTTTATAAGAACGCGGCACTGCCAAAGTAATACGCGTAAGTTTCTTTCCAGACTCCGTTTCAAATAATTCTGGATCACTAACTAATCTTCCGACCAAAACAGTTTGATTTAACATAATACCTCCTTTCCGTTAACAATATACAAAAATTTAGAAAATAACACAAACTAAAAAAACGGACTATTTGCAGCCCGCTAACAATCATAAAATTCATTTTTCTTTTAAGAGAAAATTTAAAATTTAAACCAGAATATAATTTTGAAACTAAAAATTAAAACTTTTTACAATCTAGTTTAACCGTTGTTCCTGTTACTTTACCATTTGAATAATCAATATTAATTGTTGCAGTAGTGCTTTCATCAGAACATTTTTCCAAAGCCTTTAAATCATAGTTTTCACCATTTTTATTAGCTTTTTTTAACATAGCTAGAGTAACCTTATAAGCAGAAGCACCGGTATTCGCACTCATATATTTATCAAAATAATCTAAAGCTGGCGTTTCCATTGCTTTACTCATCTTCTGCGTATTAGCTTTATCAAACAGTATAAATCCACCAACTGCTACAACAATTATCACTAAAATAATTACAACTAAAATAATTTTCCCCTTATTACTATTTACCTTTTTACCTTCTTCCATCTTCAATCCTCCTAAAAATAATTTTTAAGCAAAGCATTTAATTCAACCGCATATTCCATCGGCAAACTTTCCCTAAACTCTTCGATAAAACCCATAATCAATAGTTCTTGAGCCTTTTCTTCATTAAGCCCGCGGCTCATTAAATAAAATAGCTTGTCTTCATCTAGCTTTGACACGGTTGCCTCATGTTCCAAATATGATGAATTATTACAAACCACATTTTTGGGAATTGTGTCGCTCTTTGATTCATCATCTAGTATAATTGTATCACATTTAATTGTACTTTGCGAGTTTTCAGCCTTTTTTCCAATAAAAACAGTACCCCGATAACTAGCATCTCCACCAGATGCGGCAATTGACTTACTAATAATATTACTTTTAGTATTAGGAGCCAAATGAATCATTTTCGCACCTGCATCTTGAATTTGGTTTTTAGTAGCCACTGCAATCGATATGCAATTGCCAGTTGCCCCCTCTCCTTTTAAAACACAAGTTGGATACTTCATATTTATCTTTGAGCCAATATTTCCATCGATCCATTCCATAAGACCATTATTTAACACTTGAGCTCTTTTAGTCACTAAATTATAAATGTTATCGGCCCAGTTTTGAATTGTTGTATATCTACAAGAAGCGTTTCTACCAACATATATTTCCACAACCGCTGCATGTAAAGAGTCTGATAAATGATAAGTAGCTGTACATCCTTCCATATAATGAACATGACTATCATCATCCACAATAATTATCGTTCTTTCAAATTGTCCCATATTTCTAGTATCTATCCGAAAATAACTTTGTAATGGCCTATCAATAGTGGTATGCGGTGGAATATAAATAAAAGTCCCACCACTCCATACTGCTCCATTTAATGCGGTGTATTTATTCTCATCATATTTAACAAGCTTATTAAAATATTTTTTAAATAATTCTGGATAATTGCGTAAAGCGTCATCAGTACTACAAAATATAACATTTTTATCCTCTAACTCTTTTATCATATTATGATAAACAACTTCGCTTTCATATTGCGCTCCAATACCATCTAAGTACTTTTTTTCAGCCTCAATTAATCCTACTTTATCAAACGTATTTTTTATATTACATGATACATTTTGCCAATCATTTTCTACTTTATTAGAAACCTTCTTATAATAATTAATTGCCTCAAAATCTATTTTCAACTCTGGGCCAAAATTAGGGTTAGGTATTTCCTTAAATGCTTTATATGCCTCTAAACGAAAATCAGTCATCCATTTTGGTTCACCTTTAATTTTAGAAATATCTCTGATTTTATCCTCACTTAAACCTAATTCTGTCCTCATTTTAGTCACCTATAATTATTATACTAAAATTAAAATAAAATAAAAAGAGAATTTTGTTATTTCTCTAAGTTATCGTGAAATTTTAATTATGTATCTATAAATTCAACCATAAATTTTTGATTATAAATGATAAAACACCAAAAAGTATAAAAACTCATACGATTATAAAACTAATTATCATCTAAAATTTTTTCCATCCCCCACCATGGAAGTAAAACACATTTTTTTCTATTAGGCTGTTTATATGTATCACTATAAACCACCGCACTTTCAAGCACATCAGCATCATATTCTTTTTCATCAATCATATTCAAAAAATTATCCAAAATTTCTCTAGCTTCTTCCAGCGTTTTACCTATTAAGGTTTCTATCATGATTGAAGAAGAACTAATACACATTGCGCAAGCTTCCCCATCAAATCTAATGTCTTTGATAATTTCATTTTCTAATTTAACTTGCAAATTAACTTCATCTATACAGCTTTCATTATTCATATTAATTGATATATAACTTTCGTCATTAACTAATCCTTTATTTTTAGGGTTTTGATAATTTTCTAAAATTATGCTTCTTTTTAAATTACTATCCATAAATTTTTCCTCCAATAACTCTCACAAAAATTATAACGCTTATTGCCATATAAAGCAAGAAAAAAGCACTTAAGTGCTCATCTAGATTCAACAATTAATTTAATAGCGGTTCTTTCTTCACCATCGATAACTATATCAGTAAATGCTGGTATACAAATCAAATTCTTTCCACTCGGCGCCACAAAGCCCCGCGCAATAGCCACTGCTTTAATCGCTTGGTTTAAAGCTCCAGCTCCTATCGCTTGAATTTCTACGGTTCCTTTTTCTCTAAATACATTAGCAAGTGCTCCAGCAACTGAATTAGGATTAGATTTTGCCCTTACTTTTAGTGTTTCCATTATTATTTCCTCCTTTATTTTTTATAATTAATTATATGCACTAAAACTATTTTTAGAATATAATTGTAAACCTTAAAAATTAAAAAAAATAATTATAATACACATACGCATATTTTATTTCTTAATTATTATCTAAATTCAAGATTACATGTTCGAATAAAATCTCACTATTTATTCCACCAAATCATTAAAATTATATACATCATAAATAATCCATGACAAATTATATAATCATACTACTGTAAATCATGAAAAAATATGAAAAATTTATTGACAATTATCATATACTTAAGTATAATTATAAGTGCCTACTAATTTGCGGGTGTAGTTCAATGGTAGAATTCCAGCCTTCCAAGCTGACTACGGGAGTTCGATTCTCCTCACCCGCTCCATAGTGAAATCTGCTCGAACTTTTCGAGTTTTGATAAATAACTAATCTAGAAATGGATTAGTTTTTTTGCGTTTAGAAAACTATTCTACTTTATAAAGAAAGGATGGAACTATGGTAAATATTATTAAAGAAGAAATTTCATTAGAAGAATCACTAAAAAAGAAAATTGAATTTATATGCGAATTTGCTAAAGTACAACCAACTATTATTAATGGTAGTATTAGAAAAATTGACAAGACGAACTTAACTTATATTGAGCCACATAGAATTATTATTAATAATATTACTTTTCTTGCTTTTAACTATTCTAATGAAATATTTATAGAAAATTTATCAAATAAGATTAAATTATCTGAATTAGAAAATTATATAAAATAAACTAATACTTATTGATAGGATTGACAAATCAAATTTAAAAGTATATTATATAAAACCAATAAATGACAAGCAGTATCCGTCTTTTATTAGAAAGCGAGGTACATCTATGGTCAAGT